>JBAZFD010000015.1:0-14518 GCA_041653575.1 Thermodesulfovibrionales bacterium | reverse complement strand
TGCAGAAAATGAGGTATCTTCCCTCGCCCTCGTGCCTGAGCATGCCCAGGAGGAGGCCCATCTTTTCTTCCTTGCCCACGTGGTAGAGTGTCTGCTCGATCTTTTCCACCGTCATCTGTTCAGGGGTGACAACGAATTTCTCCGGGGCGTTCATGTGCTCATAGGAGAGCTCCATCACCCGCGTGGAGAGGGTGGCTGAGAAGAGAAAGGACTGTCTTTCGTTGTAAGGGGCCATTCTCCTGAGGAGGAACCTGAGGTCGCTGATGAACCCCATGTCGAACATCCTGTCAGCCTCGTCTATGACCAGGAACTGGGTCTTCTTCAGGCTGTAGACCTTCTGTTTGAGGTAGTCGATGAGCCTGCCGGGCGTGCCGATGAGGATATCAACGCCGTTCTGAAGCTCCCTTCTCTGCTTGTCGTAGTCTATGCCGCCGAAGACAGAGAGGATCTTGAATCCGGCAGGGCCTCCGAGGACCCGCGCCTCAGCCTCGATCTGGACCACAAGCTCCCTGGTGGGTGCGATGATGAGCGCCCTTGGTGAGGGGCCCTGTCCAGGGTGTGGAAGTTCCAGCATCCTGGAGAAGACCGGTACGAGGAAGGCTGCTGTCTTGCCTGTTCCTGTCTGTGCCTGGGCCGCGATGTCTTTCCCTTTCAGGGCATCGGGGAGGGTGAGGGCCTGCACCGGGGTGCAGTCGGTAAATCCTGCTGCCCTGATCCCTTCAAGGACCTGAGCCGGTATGTTCAGTTCGTCAAATCTCATAACGTCTATTGTAGCAGCTTATGCTCCGACTATGAAACCCCTTGTTTTTCCATGGACCTGAGCTGCTGGTTGTGAGGGCGGGCATTCGCTCAGGCGCTCGCTTTTCTGCCGGTGTAGGCTCACTCCGCTACAGCCGCAAAACTCGCCCTCTGGGCTCAAACAGTTGCGGCTGTGGACGCTCCCCTTCGCCAACACCGGCAACGAAAAGGGAGCGATACTGCTCACACCCACCCTCACAACCAGCAGCGTCAATCTGATGATGGAATTGGAACCTCTTTCCATTCTCCTGGCTTGAGGTCCCCTATCTCCCACTGGCCGATCCTGACCCTGATCAGCCGCAGGGTCGGGTGTCCTACTGCTGCGGTCATTCGCCTCACCTGCCTGTTCCTGCCCTCGGTGATGGTGAGGCGGAGCCAGCTGTCGGGGATCTCCTTCCTGAACCTGATGGGTGGGGTCCTCTGCCAGACTTCAGGCTCTCCGATCATTTCCACCTGGGCGGGTTTCGTCATGCCGTCCTTGAGGAGCAGCCCCTTCCTGAGCTGTGCAAGGGCCTTGTCATCAGGGATGCCCTCCACCTGGACGAGGTAGGTCTTGGGGAGCTTGTGCCTCGGGTCCGAGATGCGGCTCTGGAGCCGACCGTCATTGGTGAGGAGAAGGAGCCCTTCGCTGTCGTAATCCAGCCTGCCTGCTGCGTACACATCAGGCACAGTGATGTAGTCCGCCAGGGTGGACTTCCCTTCTTCCCCGGTGAACTGGCAGAGGACCTGGAAGGGTTTGTTGAAGAGGATCAGCCTGGCCGCTCCGGGCCTTCTTTTCGGCTCTCTTTTCAGCACCCCAGGAGCTCCCTGAGTTCGGTTATCAGGGGGATCTGCCCCCTGGTGATCCTCATTTCCGCTTCATCGAGGTCAAACCATCCTGCCCTGTCCACCTCGGGGTATTCCCTGAGGCGGCCTGAGCGGGGAGGCCATTCGAGGGTAAAGGTGTTGCTTGTGACTCTGTCGGGATCTGCCTCTCCCTCAAAGGCCCAGGCATGGACCACCTTCCCGCTGGACATTCTCACCGGGGTGAGGGGTATGTACTCTCCCGAGGGAATAATGCCGGTCTCTTCTTCAAACTCCCGCAGGGCTGCGGCGAGGAGCTCCTCTCCCGGAGCGATCATCCCCTTGGGAATGCTCCATACGCCGATGTCTTTATTCCTGAAATAGGGGCCGCCGGGATGGATCAGGAATGCCTGGATGCTGTTGCCGTTGCGGCGGTACATGAGGAGCCCTGCGCTGACCGGGACAGCCATGGTCTATTTCCTTGCCCAGCTGATGATCGGGGCATGGTACATCCCCCTCTTCAGCCACCGCTCGTACCACGGGGCAAAGCGGCTCCAGAACCAGATGTCTCCGCGCAATGGGGTGAGATTCATAGAGAATATTATACCTTTTACCGGGCTCATCTGCGCCCTGCTGTCCTGCCTGATTGAGAGGCTGTCGGTGGGGCAGCCCAAAAAGAGGGTACCTTTCAGCTCTTTTCTTAGTATCCTTAGAAAGGGGGTGAGCTCATATGCTGTCCCGTTTTTTTCAGCAGCAGACAGATTATGTCTTTTTTGTTTGCGGCGTTGCTTTTATCCTGCTGGCTTCCATCTGCGCCATCATAGGCAAGGAAAGGCTTCAGCGGCTGCCCTGGGGCTGGCTGGGCCTTTTCGGTCTCGTGCAGGGCATCCACGAGTGGCTGGAGATGGCGGCGCTGAGTCTTGCAGATGATCTGCCTTTTCTGGGCCTTCGTCTCTGGGTGCTGGCCTTTTCCTTTGTCCTGCTTATGGAGTTCGGGCGGGATGGTCAGTCCAGGCTTCAGGGGAAGGCGCCGGGCAGATGGGTTTATATTCCCTTCCTGCTCTGCATTCTCATAGGGAGTTATGCCGGGAAATCAGGCACAGACGCAGCAACCCGTTATGCTGTGGGCCTTACCGGAGGCTTATGGGCGGCATGGACGCTCTTCCGATCCTCCGTCAGAGAGCAGGCCGGACGCCGGATACTCTTTCTCTCTTCTGTTGTCATGGGCATTTACGCCCTGGCTGCCGGACTGATTGTCCCTTCAGCTCCCTTCTTTCCCGCTTCGGCCATAAACAAGGAGATGTTTTTTTCCTCTACAGGTCTGCCCATAGAGCTGATCAGGGGGGGGCTTGCCCTTCTTCTTGCTGCTGCGGTATGGGAGTACCACAGGCAGGTAAAGTGGCTTGTCTCTCCGGAGATCAAGGCAAAGGCGCAGAATCAGGGGCTGCAACTGGCCTTTGCCCTCGTCTTTGCGCTGCTGGCGGGATGGGGGGCTACAGAGGTTGTGGGAATGAACAGGGAGGCGGAGGAACGGGAGAACATCATCTATCAGGCAAAGATCGCTGCCGCTGCCCTGAGCCCTGAGTGGGTGAAGGGCCGCGCTGCTGCCCTCCACGGCAGGGAGGAGCAGGGCAATACCCTTCTGGCGAAGCAGGTGGGAGAGATGGCGCGTGCCAATCCTCAGGTCCTGCGGATGTATCTCATGGTTATCCAGAGGGGGAGGGTCTTCCTTGCCCTTGATTCCCTCTCCGGGGAGCAGTCCGGGGCCGGCCTGAGGTTTGAGCAGCCTCCGAAAGAACTGATAAACGTCTTTTTTACCGGAGAGGCAGAGGCGCTCGGGCCTTACAGGGGGGAACAGGGGAGGCTTCTGTCGGGCTTTACCGGACTCAGGGATCCAGAAACCAGGGAGGTGACGGCTGTCCTGGGCATTGATCTCAGGGCAGAAGATTTCCAGGGAGTCGTGGCCAGGTCCCGCATCTCCGCCATATGGATCAGCCTCCTTATTTCCCTGATTCTCTGCGGTTCCTTTATCCTCAGGCAGAGACTGTGGGAGTCTGCACAGGTAATAGCAGCCAATGAAAAGAGGCTTGCCGACGCCCAGAGGGTGGCCCACCTGGGGAGCTGGACCCTGGATCCCAAAAGGAAGCTGCTCTCCCTGTCTGAAGAGATGTCCCGCATCTTCGGCATCGCCCCGGAATCGGCGCCCACGTCCTACCAGGAGCTCAGGAGCCTTGTCCATCCCGAGGACAGGGTGAGGCTGGATGCAGCGGTTCAGAAGGCTATTGAGAGCGGAGAAGGGTATGAGCTGGATCTGCGGGTGGTCAGGCCCGACGGAACCGTCAGGTATACGGTATCAAAGGCTGAAGTGAAGAAGGGGGTGGAAGGCGAGGTCATTCAGTTGATGGGGACGGTGCAGGATGTGGAGCTGATGGGAACCCTGCTGGACATCACTGAGCGGAAGATGGCGGAAGAAGCGGTGCGTGAGGCCCAGCAGAAGTACGCCGACCTGGTGAATAACCTGGAGGTGGGCATCTATCGCAGCACCCCGGTGTATGAGGGGGTGTTCCTGGAGGCGAATCCTGCGATGGCAGCGATATGCGAGGCCGGGTCACGGGAGGATCTGTTGAACCGCAAGGTGAAGGATCTCTATGCTGTCCCTGAAAAATGGCGGGAGCTCAGTGAAAAGATCCTTTACGCCGGTGTTGTCAGGGATGAAGAGGTGGAGCTCGTAACCCTGAAGGGCAAGCGGTTCTGGGGGTCTGTGACCGCTATCGTAAAGAGGGATTCCGCAGGCCGGGCTTATTGCGACGGGATCATGACGGACATTACAGAGAGAAAGAGGGCTGAGGAACAGCTGCACGAGCTTTCCCTTACAGACGAGCTGACAGGCCTGTACAACCGCCGGGGGTTCATGACCCTTGCCGCCCAGCAGCTGAGGATGGCCGACAGGTTGCAGCAGGGTCTGGTCCTGATCTATATGGACCTGGACAGGATGAAGTGGATCAATGACACCTTTGGTCACAATGAGGGTGACAGGGCGCTGAAGAACGTGGCTGATCTCCTGAGGAAGACCCTCCGCGTATCGGATATCATCGCCAGGATAGGGGGGGATGAGTTTGTGGGGCTTGCCCTGGAGGCCGGGGAGATGACAGGGGAGCTGATACGCTCCCGGCTGCAGGAGAATATAATGACCCATAACCTGGAGCAGCCGGAAGGTCTGTACGAGCTCTCACTGAGTGTCGGGATCGTCCGGTACGACCCGTTTAAGCCCTGGACTCTTGATGCCCTCCTGGAGAGAGGGGACAGGCTCATGTATGAGGAAAAGCAGAAGAAAAAGATGGACAGGAATGGCTGACCACGAGATCCCCGGTCTGACCGCCTGCTCACAGCGAGAGGGCTGAAGAGCAGGTATAATAGACCATGGATGATCTGGCAAAGGAGTTCGTCATTGATTTTTTCAACAGGAACCTGATGCTCCACGGCGACAGGCCTGAGGCGTTGAGGTGGACCCGGCAGGGGCAGCTCCTCCGTTTCGAGGCGATGCTGGACATCGGTGATATCAACGGGTCGAAGGTCCTGGATTTCGGCTGCGGCAAGGGGGATTTTTCCGGCTTCCTGAAGGACAGGGGGATTGATGCAGAGTACACCGGCTGCGATATCAACGCGAATCTCATCTCCCTGGCGCAACGGAAATACCCTGATGAGGAGTTCCTGGTCCTGGACATTATGGAGGAGGATCTCCCTGGGGAGTATGACTTTATCTTCCTCTGCGGCGTCTTCAATCTCCAGGTCCAGGGGGTGGATGAGACCATCAGGGAGAGCCTGAGAAGGCTCATCCGCAGGTGCAGGAAGGGGCTGGCCTTCAATGGCCTGTCGGATCTCAACCCGAGGAGGGAGTTTGAGCTCCACTACACCTCGCCTGGGGATATTCTCAGCTTCGCAGTCAAGGAGCTCTCACCCTATGTTGCCCTCAGGCATGACAGGGTGGGATATGATTTCACGCTCTTCGTATACAGGGAGCCCAACCCCTTCAGGTATAACCGGAGATGAAGTCCCTCGGCATCCAGGGGGAAGAGGCTGCTGTTTTGCATCTCAGGAGCAAGGGGTTCCGGATTCTTCACCGGAATTACAGGACCCCCCTGGGTGAGGCTGATATCATCGCCAGGGACGGTGAAACCCTTGTCTTTGTGGAGGTGAAGGCCAGGCGCTCCGATTACCACGGCCAGCCCTTTGAGGCGGTGGTGCCGCGAAAGCAGGAGAGGCTGGGGAGGATCGCCCTCTATTACCTCAAGGGGCAGAAGACGGAGAGGCTGGTGAGATTCGATGTGGTCAGCATCCTCGCCGGTGACAAGGGATACGAGATCAATCACATCAAAGACGCTTTCAGGGTGGAGGTTTTCTGATATGCAGGTCTATTTCAATGACAGGATAGTTCCCATTGCAGAGGCAAAGATCTCGGTGCTGGACCATGGCTTTCTCTACGGCGACGGGATTTATGAGACCCTCAGGGTCTATGACGGCGTTGTCTTCATGTTCGATGAGCATATTCAGAGGCTCTTCCGTTCAGCAACCCTCATCGGCCTGGATATCCCAAAGACAGCCGACGGGATCCGGAGCGCCATCTATGACACGCTCAGGGCGAACAAACTTGCTGATGCCTATGTGAGGATCACCATCTCCAGGGGATACGGCCCTCTGGGTCTTGATCCTGATCTCTGCAAGGAGCCTACGTTTGTGGTGATGACCAACCCTTTCAGTCCCTATCCCTCCTCCTACTACACCGAGGGGATCAGGATAATGATTCCCCAGGTGCGGAGAAACCTGAAGGAGGCCCTCGATCCCCGGATCAAGTCCCTCAACTTCCTCAACAACATCCTGGCGAAGATAGAGGCGAAGAAGGTGGACGCCCTGGAGGCGGTGATGGTCAACAGCGACGGTTTCCTCACCGAGGGAACGGTGACCAACATCTTCTTTGTGAAGGACGGACACCTCTGCACCCCTTCTGTGGACTGCGGCATCCTGGACGGTATCACCAGGACGGTGATCCTCGATCTGGCAGGGAGAAACAGCATCCCTGTAATCGAGGGACAGTTCAGCCCTGAATATCTTTCCGTCGCTGATGAGGTCTTCGTCTCAAACACCACCATGGAGGTAATGCCTGTGGGACGGGTGGATGGGCATCTGTGCAAGGTGGGCGAGATCACGCATCTCCTCCTCAGTCTCTACCGGCAGGAGGCTGAGGCCTATGTGAAGGAGAAGAAGGGGAGCGCTCCCTCGCTCTGGGAGTAACCCTTACTCAGGGATGTGCCTGTAGAGGTAGAAGGAGATCAGGCCATAGACTGCCGGGATGATCCAGGGGGCAATGACCGGCGGGACGGTTCCGGCGTATCCCAGGGAGAGGAAAAGGGAGTAGCCGAACCAGTAGGCGAGGCTGATGACGAGTCCCAGGCCTGCCGACACGAATCCTCCTGCTTTTTTGCCTTCCCCTCTTTGGGAGGGGAGAACCCTCCCCAGCTTTTCCTCTATCACCCTGCTTTCCAGGGAGAGGGCGATCCCCAGGAGGAGCATGAATAGGTTCACCAGGGGGTAGGAGATCCTGGAGCTGATGTCGACGAGCATCTTCGGGTTTCTGAAGCCTGCCTCGTTGAGTCGCCGGTTGTACCGGATGAGATCCGGCAGGGTCATCTCCTCCACCTTCCAGAGGTCTGACTGGAGTATGGTTGGAGAGGCGATCCCGGTATATCTCATCTCTTTTTCAGAGTGTATCTTTCCTTCCCCTATGTCATAGGCTGTAATTCCGGTGAGCCTCCATCCGTCTCCTGTCCAGAAGGCGGTCTCCGCATCTATCCTTTCCCTGAGGCCTGACGGGGTAAAGGAAAGAATGGAGACGCCCAAGGCCTTTTTCTCTTCAGGGAGATAGAGGGAGATCCTCACGATTTCCCCCTCCTTTCCCCTCATGTACATAACGCCGTCCCTGAAGGAGAGGTTTTTCCCTTTCCCGGTGATGGTGTCATAGAGTTCATGGCGTTTCTTCGATGCTGTGGGAACGATTACCTCGCCGAGGATGAAGGCAAAAAGGGTGAGGATGAGGCCTATTCCCAGGAAGGGTTTGAGGATTCCCTTCATTCTCCCGCCTGAGGCCTTGATGGCTATTATCTCCCTCCTCCTGATCGCCTGGGAGAAGGTGAAGATGCTGCTTAAAAGGATGGCTGTGGGGAGGAGGTAGTGGGTGTTCAGGGGCATGGCCAAAAGCGTGTATTCGGCAACAAGGGCAAAGGATGGCTTGTGGGGCATGAAATCATCCACCTTGTCGATGAGGCCGATGATGCTGAAAAAGAGGGACAGGCCAAGGGCGAGGAGCAGCAGGAG
This sequence comes from Thermodesulfovibrionales bacterium, assembly GCA_041653575.1. Taxonomy (GTDB): domain Bacteria; phylum Nitrospirota; class Thermodesulfovibrionia; order Thermodesulfovibrionales; family Dissulfurispiraceae; genus JBAZFD01. The sequence goes on along the minus strand of JBAZFD010000015.1, from coordinate 6,568 downwards.
TTTCAGGAGATCCCTGATGTAGAGCCTCTGGACGGTGATGATCATCTCCTGTTCGCCCCCTTGAAGACCCAGAGGGAGAAGATCCCGATAACGGCGAAAGAGAACCATGCCCCTGTGGCCAGGGGGAGCTTCCCTGATCTTCCAAGGCTTTCACCGTAGATAAGGAGCACATAGTAGAATGCAAAGACAGAGAGTCCGACGGTAAGTCCCCCAAGCTTGCCGGTCTTCCCTGACATGAGGGAGAGGGCAGGGCCGAGGGGAATGAGTATGAGGCAGAGGGCGAGCATGGAGATTCTCCTGTGGAAGTCGAGGAGAAAGGAAGCCCTCTTTTCCGGGTTCTTTTTTGCCTCTGAGAGGAGCTCAAAAGGGGTTAGTTCGTTGCTTTTTTTCTTCTGCGGCTCGGCAGAGGGGGCAAGACGGAAGAAGTACCGGCCAAAGCTTATTTCTGTGAATACCGATTTTTTGATGATGTAAATATGCCCCTTGGTGAGGGAGAAGCTCAGGGCATCGGCTTCCGGGATGATCCTCCCCTCTTCGGCGATGATGACCCGCTGCTGTCCCTTTTCTCTTTCATCGATGATATGTATCCCGGCGAGCTTGTCCGGGGAAGGCTTTTTCTGTACGAGAATGACAATGTCTTTAAAGGCGGTGTTGAATATCCCTTCCTCTATGGTCATGGGCGCCTGGGTGGTCAGGATTTCCATGAGCTTATGCCTCAGGAGGCTGCTCCCCAGGGGGCCGAGAAAGAAACTCATGATAATGCCTGTCACAAGACATCCCAGCCCAAGATAGGCAACAGGCCTGGAGATCTCCCTGAAGGACATGCCTGTTCCCCTCATGACCGTCAGCTCGTTGTCTGCATTCATCCGTCCGTAGACGATGAGGACCGACAGGAGCATTGCCATGGGGATGGTGAGTATGAGGATCTGCGGCTGGAGGTAGATGATCAGTTTCCCCATGTCGAAGAGGGAGGTCCCCATGCCGACGAGGACCTTGCTCAGCCTCAGGAGATGCTCCATCATGAGCGTGAAGTTCAGGAAGAGCAGCGAGAGGAGCAAGGTGGAGATGAGTTCCTTCAGGATTGACCTGTATATCAGCAACATAACGGCTATTACGATATCCCATATGACCGGGAAAGGGCAAGGCGGTCCTCCTTGGAACAGGACTGCCTTTTGGTCCGACGGAGCCCCTGATTAAAGCTCCAGCGCCCCCCGGGCGATAGGTATTTGCGGAGGCTGAGCCACGGAGTCATGAGCATTCCCGGAATTTTTGCCGGAGATACCTGAAACAGTCCGCAGGCCGGTTGCCCGCCGCTTTTTGTGTCCTGAAAATTGTGAACATGGACAAGGCTTGCCTGGAATATATTAAGGCAGGATGTGATATAATTTTTGACTATCTTTATTCATATATCTTCAGGCATGAGGTGATTTTTATATTATGAGGCTCACGGATTTTTACAGAAAAGCGATACAGGCCGGTATGGAGAATGATCCCCGCGGAAAGGAGATCCTCGAAAAGGAGCTGGAGAGGAAAAAGGCGGAATTCAGTGACCTGAAGCCGAAGGACAAGGATTTTTTCGACCAGGAGAGCCTTGAAAACCCCTATGCCGATTCCCGCATCCTCTACGGCAGCGGTGACGTAGAGGTCAGGACGATCCTCCTGGGAGTGGATATCGAGGCAGGGGAGATCCTCCTTGCAGAGGCCCTGAAAAACAAAGGGACCGCAGTGGATCTTGTTGTTGCCCATCATCCCGAGGGAGGCGCCTATGCCAACCTCCATGCCGTCATGTACATGCAGGCCGACATCCTCAACAGGTTCGGCGTTCCCATCAACATAGCCGAGGACCTGATGGAGGGAAGGGTCAGGGAGGTCCAGAGGAGGCTCCTTCCCATGAACCATACCAGGGCGGTGGACGCTGCCAGGCTCATGGACATCCCCTTTGTCTGTCTCCATACCCCGGCGGACAATATGGTTGTCACCTATCTCCAGAGGCTCTTTGATGAGAAGAAGCCCTATACCATTGACGACGTCATTGAGCTCCTCAAGGAGATCCCCGAGTACAGGGAGGCGATGAAAAACAGCGCTGGCCCCACAATCCTGCTGGGTTCGAAGAACAGGAAGGCCGGAAGGGTCTTTGTGGACATGACCGGAGGGACTGAAGGCTCCAAGGAGATATTCCAGAGCCTCTCCCTTAGCGGCATAAACACTATCGTTGCCATGCACCTCAGTGAAGATCACAGGAAAGAGGCTGAAAAACACCATATCAATGTGGTCATCGCCGGTCACATCGCCAGCGACAACCTCGGCCTGAACCTCCTCCTCGACCAGGTGGACAAGGAGGGGCAGATTACGGTCCTGGAATGCTCAGGATTCAAAAGGGTTCGGAGGGGTTAGTATCCTGATATCCTGGCATGGGCCTGAACTGCCCATGGGAATATGAAGTCTGACTATCTCATCGAAGATATAAAGACGAGGATAGACATCGTCGATCTGATCTCTGACCATGTGGATCTGAAGCGGGCGGGGCAGAACTTCAAGGGGCTTTGCCCCTTCCATGCTGAAAAGAGCCCCTCCTTCATGGTCAGCCCCTCGAAGCAGATATTCCACTGCTTCGGCTGCCACAAGGGCGGGGACATCTTCACCTTTGTCATGGAGCATGAGGGGATGAGCTTCCCTGAGGCGCTTTCTCTCCTTGCGGAACGCGCCGGAGTGCAGATTGATGAAGTGAGGTCAGGGGAAGGCAAAGGGATCAAGGACGCCCTCTTCGGTATGCAGCGGTTTGCAGCCGGTTTTTTCCGGGAGAGGCTCAGTTCCTCCCGGAACGCCATCTCTTATCTGAGGGAGAGGGGCATTGATGAAGAAGCAACCGAGGCCTTTGGCCTTGGGTACGGGCCCCGTGAAGGGGATTCCCTTTTCAAGGCATTGAGAAGGGAAGGTTTTTCTGAAGAGCAGGTCAGGACGTCAGGACTCGTTCACTTTGGGGAGAGGGGACCGATGGATTTCTTCAGAGACAGGATTATCTTTCCCATAGAAGACCTCCACGGCAAGGTCATTGCCTTCGGCGGGCGGCTCATGTCCGACTCCAGGACCTCTCCCAAGTATCTCAACTCGCCGGACAGTCCCATCTTCAGGAAGGGGGACTGCGCCTACGGTCTTTCCCACGCAAAAAAAACCATCAGCCAGAAGGGATACACGATTCTCGTCGAGGGGTACTTCGATGTTATCACCTGCCACCGCCACGGGTTCAGCCATGCTGTTGCCCCACTCGGAACTGCCCTCACCCAGGGCCATCTGAAGCGTCTCAGGAAGCTCTCCACAAAGATCCTACTCGTTTTTGACGGCGACCCTGCCGGTATTGCGGCGACAAAGAGGTCCCTTGAGCTCTGCTACAGCGAAGGCATGGTTGCAAAGGTCCTCCTCCTTCCTGCCGGAGAAGACCCCGACACCCTCATCAGGAAGGAGGGTGAGGAGTATTTCAGGAGGTATCTGGGAAGGGCTATCTCACCTGTTGCCTTTCTGATGAAGAACGTTCCGAACAGGATTGACGGGGTCAGGCACGCCCTCCGTCTCCTTTCTTCCTGCCCGGACAATCTTCTGCGGGACGAATCCGTCCGGGAGTTGGCCTATGTCTCAGGGATGACCGAGCTGATCCTAAGGGAGGAACTGAAGGAGATGGGCAGGAGCAGGGAAAAAGGGGAGCTTCCCCCTCAGCAGGAGGTCAGGAAGAGAGGTCCCAGGGATGCAGAGGAGATCCTCCTCGGCATTGTCCTCTCCATGCCTGACAGGGCAGCGGATATCCTTGAAAATCTTAACATGGATGAGATTGAAGGCAGCGCAATAAAAGAGATATTCTTAAAAATAAAGGAGCTGACCCTTCAGGGGGAGGCGCCTTCCGTGGACAGACTCCTGGATACGTCGGAGGCAAAGACAAGGGAGGTGATAACGAGGCTCTCCGTTGACCCCGGCATTGACGACGCCCATGTGGATGAGAATATTGAGGACTGTCTCAGGAGCATAGCCCTGAAAGGACTGGATAGAAGGATCAAGGCGGCGGAGAGGCAGGGTGACGAGGGGATGCTGAGGACCCTTCTGGAGGAAAAGAGAAAAATCTGCCGGTAAAGAGGTACCCCTGTAAGAATTGACAGTTCCCTTTGGGGGTGTAAAGCGATTACAGTAAAGGACTGTTAGTGACGGTGTCTTTGTGTATGAACAAATTCCTGGCTTCAAAGGAGGATAGGCGTGAAGATGCCCTTTAATCACCTCTACGAAGAGGTTCTCCAGAGAGAAGAAGGCGGATTGCCCCCTGAAGGCGCGTATGCGGAAGGCTATGCCGAGGAGCTGGAGGCCCCGGAACCGGAAAAATTAGTTAAGGAATCAATAGAGCAGGAGTATGACCCTATCAGGTCTTATCTGAAGGGGATCAGCTCAATCCCCCTTCTCAACCGGGAGGGAGAGGTGGAGGTGGCCCAGAGGATTGAGGCCGGAAAGCGGAGTATATGCGAGGAAATGTTCGCCATTCCTTTCATCCTTGACAAGATTGTCAACCTGGGCAAGCTTGTGGAGACCGGGAGCGCCCCTTTTGCCGATCTCATCCAGGACGGAGAGGACCTTTCAGGAGACGACTTTTTAGGAGAAAAGGAGCGGTTTTCCCGGATATCAGAGGGCATTCATGTCCTCTTCACGCAGAGGAAATCCCTCCTCCAGAGGGCTCGGGAAGCGAAGGATGACCCCTCACTCTGTACAGCCCTCCAGGAGAACAAGGAGCAGATCATTCAGAAGGTCTCTGAGCTGAGACTGAAGGACGATTTCACCCATGCCTTTCTGCAGGAGCTGAAGTCCATGAACAGCCGTCTTCAGTTCCTCCACAAGGAAATGCGCAAGGCCCGGCGGGCTAAAAAGAGGGGTGATGAGCTCAGCGGCTATGGCCGTGAGGCTGCGGCACTGGAGGAGACTCTCGGCCTGGGGGCGCAGGAGTTGCGGAGGGTCGTGGCAGGCCTGGAGAAGACGGAACAGGAGATCGATATCGTCAAGGGACAGCTGGTGGAGTCCAATCTGCGGCTTGTCATCAGTATTGCCAAGAGGTATATCGGAAAGGGGCTGAGCCTCGGCGACCTGATTCAGGAGGGCAATATCGGCCTCATGCGGGCTGTGGACAAGTTCGAGTACAGGCGGGGCTACAAGTTCAGCACCTATGCCACCTGGTGGATACGCCAGTCCATCAGCAGGGCCATAGCGGACCAGTCCCGGACAATCAGGATACCTGTTCATATGATTGAGACTATCAACAGGATCAACAGGGTGACCAAGGAGCTGCTTCAGGAGTCCGGCTCAGAGCCGAGCCCTGAGGATGTGTCAAAGAGATCCAAGATCCCCATAGACAAGGTCAAGAGTATCCTGAGGATATCCAGGGAGCCCATATCCATAGAATCTCCCATCGGTGAGGATGACGACACCATGCTCAAGGATTTCATCGAGGACAGGTCGCACCTCTCCCCCCTGGACAATGTGATGCAGGGCGAGCTGCGGGTTCATATCGACAGGGTTCTCGGCCAGCTCTCCTCCAAGGAAGAGGTGGTGGTGAGAAAGAGGTTCGGTTTGGGCGATGACTGTCCCTGCACCCTGGAAGAGGTGGGACGGGACTTGGATGTGACCCGCGAGAGGGTGAGGCAGATAGAGGTGAAGGCGATTAAAAAGCTGAAACACCCTTCCAGGAACAAATGGCTTCGGGATTTTATCAGCAAACCTTGACTTCAAGGCCCGAAGGAGTATATAGTAACATTTCATTTGTTCCGGGCCCATAGCTCAATTGGTAGAGCTACCGGCTCATAACCGGTTGGTCCCAGGTTCGAGTCCTGGTGGGCCCACCATTATTCAACCAGTGGTGAGGCATGAGGCATCTGTGAACGAAGAGCTGAAACGATTGATAGAACTGCAGAGGCTGGATACCCTCATCCTTTCCACTATCCTCAGGGCAGACGCCATACCCGCCGCAATCGCATCCCATGAAGGTCCTCTCAAGGAGGCCGAGGCCGCCTGTGAGGGTATCGGCAAAGATCATGGGGCACTGGAAAAGAAGAAAAAAGACACGGATTTTCAGATCCGGGAGCTCCAGGAAAAGATCGGCAGGATGAAACAGCGCGGCGCCGAGATCAAGACGAACAAGGAGTACCAGGCCCACCAGAAAGAGACTGAGAAGGCTGAGGCTGATCTGAAGTCAGCTGAGGATGAAATCCTCACCCTCATGAGCTCCCTGGATACCGCATCGATTTCCCTGCAAAAAGAGACATCCCGGGTTGCTGAAGAGAAGAGCAGGCTGGAGGGTGTCAGGGCTGAACTGGATAAAGAGGTTCTGCGGTGCGGGGAGGAGCTGAAAAGGCTCAAAGCGGACAGGAAACTCCTTGTTGAAAAGGTCCCCCCCCCTCTATATTCGGAGTATATGGTAGTCATGAAGGCGAGGCGGGGCGTTGCCGTTGTAGAGGCAAAGAATGAGGTCTGTCAGGGCTGCAATATGCGCATCCCCCCTCAGCTCTTTGTGGCGATCAGGGTGAACGACTCCATTGTTTCCTGT
>JBAZFD010000014.1:0-14692 GCA_041653575.1 Thermodesulfovibrionales bacterium | reverse complement strand
ACATATGACCTGCCCATCATCCCCCACGACCTGCTCACCTTCAAGGAAGGACTCGCAGCCGTGATCTTCCTCCTGGGGATGCCCTTTGTGCTTCTGTGCATCTTCAACAAGATCTTCCCCGTGTTCCCCGACAAGAAGTGCGAATACGGAGACTAAGAGATCTTTGAATCAGTCCCCCGGCGGGGCAGGCTCAGGCCTGCCCCGCTTTTTTCATATTATAATGACTATGGAGGCGCGGTCCCTGAGCTATGACATCCTATGAGAACGACAATGATATGGAGAGATCCAACCTGTATAAGCTCTTTGCAGCCCTCTTTGCCGATGAGCCTTCCGGGGAGCTGATCGACCAGGTGAGGGAGATCTTTCATCTCCAGACCCAGGACACAGCTGAGGAAATAGTCTTTGATTTCACCGCTCTATTCCTCGGTCCGGGAAAACACCTTCCTCCCTACGAGTCTGTGTACAACTATCCCATAGGGGAGATCTCACGGCTCTGGGGCAGGGCGACTGAAGAGGTGCAGGCCTTTTACCTGTCCGTGGGCCTTGCGATCGACGAAGAGGTGAATCTCATCCCTGATCATCTCTCAGCTGAGCTTCTCTTCATGGCCTGGCTCATCGACAACGGCCTGGAGGAGCAGGAAGAGCGGTTTCTGGTTGAGCACCTGTTGAAGTGGGTGCCTGAATACTGCGATCAGGTCAGGAGCCGTGCCCAGACCGGGTTCTACAGGGATGTAGCCGATCTTCTCAAGGAGTTCATCCTCTCCGAGTACGAGGAGATTTCCTGATAAGGAGGAGTCCAGATGCCTGAAGAGCCGGGTAAGCCCGACAAGTCCCTCTCACGGCAGCTTCTTGAGGCGAGCACCGTGGGGATACACTTTGCCCTGTCCATCTTCGTGGGCTTCGGCATGGGATACGGACTCGACCGGCTCCTGGGTACATCGCCATGGATGACGATCATCTTTTTTGTCTTCGGGATCGTTGCAGGCTTCATGGAGCTCATCAGGGTTGTGAGAAAAGAGTTGAAATAGGAGGGATTGTGGCTGAAGAAATATGGGAGCTGATGATCAGGAGGATCTACCGGCAGGCTGCTGTTGTTACCGTTGTTTTTGCCCTTGCCTCCCTCTTTGTCGCAGACTGGAGGCACGGCCTTGGGGTCCTTGTGGGCGGTCTCTTCGGGATGGTGAATCTCAAGGGGATTGTCTGGGCAGTCACCTCGCTTGTGGGAAGCCATAAGGCGCAGGCGAAGATGGTCCTCCTGAGCATGGCAAAGCTTTTTGTCATGTTCTCCATCCTCCTGCTCCTGTCTGTCCTCGGGCTGATCCATCCTATCGGCCTTGCCGTGGGGTTCACCATAGTGGTGGTCATCATCCTGAAAGAAGGATGGACCACAGCCAGACAGATAAAGGGATGAATTATCTTATCCTCGTTGCCATCCTTCTTGTGCTCATGGCCCTGAAGCTCACCAGGTTCATAGGTGTTGCCATCATCGTGGCGCTCCTGGTCATGCTCCTCATGAAAAACCTCCGACCCGGGAGTCGGCGCAGGTGAAGTAAGGGATGACGCCTCACCTTCTCGGGTGCTCCCTCCTCCATTGTGACGGCTTTTTCCTCAGTCCGCCCTTGCCCCAGATCCCTTTCCTTGCTATCCTGGCCCGTTCCTCAGCCTGCCTGAGCCTCTCCACATAGCGCACATTGGGCGGGAAGGTGTAGAGCAGGGCATAGCCGTCTTCGATCATCTTTTCGTTGAGGAGCTGCCCTTTTTTGTCCCAGACATAGGCCAGAAGCCTGCCGTATTTGTCCCTGGGCTCAACATCAGACTGGAGCGCCACCGTGGAGTCGGTCCTGCTGATGAGCTCCTTCAGCCGCCTCTTCGACCTCCTTCCCCAGGGCTCCTGTCTCATTTCAGGGGCGTCAATGCCTATGAGCCTGACCTTTTCCTCTTTGGTGAAAAAGCCTGCGAACCCTCCGGTCTGGACGGCGATGGTATCCCCGTCGTAGACCCTGATGACGCGGCAGGTCTTTTGTCCCGCCTCTGCTGTTTCAGCAAGGGGAGATGTAACAATCATGAGTAGGAAAAGAGGCAGAAGGATTCTTGTATAATATGATGGTTTCATGGGAATGTATTTTAGCACAAGATTTTGCGGAGGCCGGAATGAGGAACATTGTCCTGACAGGGTTTATGGGAACAGGGAAGACTGAGGTGGGGAAGATCCTTGCAGTGAGGCTGGGGTATTCCCTCATTGATGCCGACAGCGAGATAGAGCGGGAGCAGGGTGTCACCATAACGGAGATCTTTCAGCGGTCCGGCGAGGCCGGATTCAGGGATATAGAGGCAGATGTGATCAGGAGGCTTTCGGAAAGGGAGCGGACCGTCATATCCACCGGCGGCGGAGCAGTGCTGAGGCAGGAGAACATGGACAACCTCAGGAAGAAAGGTGTCATCGTCTGTCTCACCGCTTCGGCTGAGGCGATCTACAACAGGATCTGCACCGACACCGGCAGGCCCCTCCTCCAGGTGGAGGACCCAAAGGCAAAGATCAGTGAGCTCCTTGCCTTCAGGAAGCCTTTTTATGAGAAGGCGGATATCATGATAGACACCGAGGGGAAGACCCCCGGAGAGGTGGCTGAGGAGATCATGGCAAAGTCAGCGGAAGTGGAGAAATAGATGGAGACAGTCAGGGTAGAGCTGGCGGAGAGGAGCTACGATATTGTCATCGACAGGGGGATCCTTCCAGCTCTCGGTCAGAGGCTCCGGGAGTTCAGGTTCACCAGGGTTGCGGTCATCAGCAACCCCACGGTCTTCGGCCTCTACGGCGCTGCCGTCATGGCCTCCCTTGAGAAGGCAGGGTTTCAGCCCTTCCCGGTGATCATCCCCGACGGGGAGGAGTACAAGGACTATTTCTGGTCATACCATATCCTCACAGAGCTCCTGAAGAAGGGGCTCGACAGGAAGTCCTGTCTCATTGCCCTGGGAGGAGGGGTGATCGGCGACATCACCGGGTTTGCAGCCTCTATCTACATGAGGGGCATTCCCTTTATTCAGGTTCCCACAACCCTCCTGTCACAGGTGGACAGCTCTGTGGGCGGCAAGACAGGGGTGAACCATCCCTACGGCAAGAACATGATCGGCACCTTCTACCAGCCGAAACTGGTCTGGATAGACATGGATGTGCTGAAGACCTTGCCGAAGAGGGAGCTTCTCTGCGGCATTGCCGAGGTAATCAAGTACGGCGTCATCTGGGACAGCAGCTTTTTCTCCTTCCTGGAGGATCAGAGGGAGGAGATCCTCAACCTCGATCCTTCAGCTATGGTGCATATCATCAGGCGGTCCTGCGAGATCAAGGCAGAGGTGGTCTCCGAGGACGAAAGGGAGTCGGGCCTGCGGGCGATCCTGAATTACGGCCACACCATCGGCCATGCTATTGAGACCGAGACAGGGTACACCCGGTTCAACCACGGCGAGGGTGTTGCCATGGGGATGTATCTTGAGGCAAAGCTCTCCGCTGCAATGGGTTTCCTTGAGAGCCGTGAGGTGGAGAGGATCAGGGCGATGAATGACGCCTACGGCCTTCCCTCCCTGCTTCCCCAGGGGCTGGGCCCTGAGAGGATGCTCTCCCATATGTATCTGGACAAAAAGACAGAGGGAGGCCGGATGACCTTCATCCTCCCTGAAAAGGTCGGGACAGTGAGGATAGAGAAGGGCGTCAATGCAGAGGCTGTGCTGACCCTCCTGAAAAGGGAGGCTGAATAAGGGGGACAGATGAAGAATATCCTTGTCATTGACGACGAGGCGGATATCGTGGAGCTTCTTTCCTACAATCTCACCAAGGAGGGGTTCGCTGTGGATGAACCGGATCAAAGAGAAGACCTATGATCTCCTTCTTCTTGATCTCATGCTCCCCGGCATACAGGGGCTTGAGCTCTGCAGGATCATCAGGGGGAGGCCAGAGACCAGCCGCATCCCCATAGTGATGCTTACCGCAAAGGGGGAGGAGCTGGACAAGATCCTCGGCCTTGAGATGGGGGCTGACGATTACATCACCAAGCCCTTCAGCCCCAGGGAACTGGTGGCGAGGGTAAAGGCGGTCCTGAGGAGGGCTGAACAGCAGCAGCCTGTCAGCCAGGAGGAAGGGGATATTCTGCGCATCAGGGAGATGGTCATAGACAGGGAGAAGTATACCGTCACCATCGGCGAAAGACTCATCAAGCTCAGCGCCACTGAATTCAAGCTCCTCCTCTACCTTGCCGAGAGGCCCAACAAGATCTACAGCAGGGACCACCTCCTTGATGCGGTCTGGGGCGATGATGTCTTTGTGGAGCCCAGGACTGTGGATGTCCATGTCAGGAGGCTCAGGACCAAGATAGAGCAGGACCCCAACGATCCGCAGTACATCAAGACCATGAGGGGGATCGGGTACTTTGTGGAGACATAGATGACGCTCCTCATTATTGCCCTCCTTTCCATTGCCCTCATCCTCCTTGCCATCCGTCTCGTCAGGCTTTCCCTCGTCATCCGCGAGCTCAGGTCGGTTGTCCATTCAGTGTCACAGGGAACCCTCGGGGCTCACCCCTTTGCAGATAAAACAGGCGGTGTGAGCGAGATAGCCAGGGGGATCAGCTCAGTCATGGAGAAGACCTGGAAGCGGCTTGAGTTTGCCGAGGCTGAGATGCAGAGGATGGAGGCGATCCTCAGGGGGATGTCAGACGGTGTGCTCATCACCGATCTGCGCGGTGTTGTGATCCTTGCCAACCAGGCCTTCAAGCTGCTCCTCAGCGTGGGCGACGCAATGGAGGGGAAGAGGATCCTGGAGGTGCTGAGGAATGTCCAGCTGGCGGACCTCTTCCAGCACGCCATGGACACAGGCGACATCACCTCGGGAGAGGTGATCGTCTCGCGCCAGCAGAGGGAGCTCTATCTTGTGGCCACAGCGATCCCTGTCTACGCCGGAAAGGCTGTCTCAGGGATCGTCCTCACCCTTCACGACATCACCCGTCTCAGGCAGCTTGAGGAGGTGCGGAAGGATTTCGTCGCCAATGTCTCCCACGAGATCAAGACCCCTCTCACCGCCATAAAGGGTTTTGCCGAAACACTCCTTGACGGCGCAGTGGATGACAGGGAGAATGCGCTGCGTTTCCTCGGGATGATCAGGAACCACAGCGAGAGGCTCAACAGCCTTGTGGACGATCTCCTTCATCTCTCAAGGATAGAGCTGGGAGACATCACCATCGAGAAGATAGAGGTGAAGGTGGATCAGGTGGTGGAGACGGTTTTCATGACCCTCAGGGGCAAGGCGGAAACCAAGCGGCTCTACCTGAAAAAAGAGATCCCCGATCCCGCAACGACCATCCCGGCTGACAGGGACAGGCTCATCCAGATCATCCTCAACCTGGTGGACAACGGGATAAAATTCACCGAAAAGGGCGGCGTCACCGTGGGGATAGACGAGGCAGGGGGGAGGATAACCCTCTACGTGCAGGACACCGGCCCAGGCATCCCTGAAAACCATATCCACAGGCTCGGCGAGCGGTTCTACCGGGTGGACAGGGCCAGGTCCCGCGAGCTCGGAGGCACAGGCCTGGGCCTCGCCATAGTAAAACACCTCGTCAGCACCCAGGGCTGGAGCATGAGAATAGAGAGCGAACAGGGGAAGGGGACAAGGGTTAATATTGTTATTGACAGGTATTTGTGAGGCCAGAGACGAAGGCAGCATAAACATCCTGATCCGTCGCTTTTAGGATGACTCACCCTTTGTCTCAAATAATGATAAAATTACGAATAAGATTTGGATGGAGGACAAGCCCAGGTCTGCACAGTTACTCCTCCTATGCCTTTCTCAAGGGAATATGATAAGCGATCTTTACGGGAAATATAGAATTGAATATAAAAGCCGATATCCGTTAAATGAATCAGTTAAACGGTTGAAGGCAGTTGTGAAATCCAGGTGGAATCCATTCCCCATTCAAGAAGGAGTATATGGGAGTGTCTCTGCGGACCGTGTCCGGTTATACAGAGTTATTCCTTTCGTCAGGAACTCATTTGCTCCCATCTTCATGGGAGCATTTAAATATTCAGATGGAGTTGTCGTACTCTCAGGGTTTTTCTCTATACACATAGGTGCCAAAATATTTATGACCATATAGTTCGGAGGATTAATCTTTGCTTCAGTTATGACTGCTATTCAGGTTTTTCATGAAATTGAATCAGGAGGGCTTCTTGCCGTTAGCCTCCTGCCTTTAATTCCAATGGTAATGGCGTTATTTGGTATATTAATGGTGAAATCTGGAAAGTGGTTCAGCCGGAATAATATCGCATATATTTCGGGCGTTATTGAAAGCACTTTAAATGAGAAAGACGAAGTCAAAAGGTGAGAACAGGAAAATGAATGGATCTTGAGCCAGGCATTGTGTTTTGTGCGGTCTGACTGAGTACAGCGCCTCGGGAAAAGACTGATGCAGAGGGACTGCGGCTGGGCAGGTCTGGGAGAAGGGAATCTTCAGTGAATACTACTTTGAAAATACTCAATAAGGAGAACCTATGAAAAAAAGAATCGTATTTGTTATGGTGATGTTTTTGTTGTCGATTCTGAGCATTTCTTTTTCTGTGTCCACGGGATGGGCTGCGCAAGAGGGGCGCATGGTTTCACAGGACACGCCCAGGGTTGAGCTGTATGTTACAAGCTGGTGCCCTTACTGCAAAAAGGCGATTGATTTCTTCCAAGCAAAAGGGATTCCCGTCACTGTCTACGACATAGAGCAGGATGCCGCCGCAGCCCGCAGAAAGGATCAGCTCGACAGCCGGAGAGGGGTCCCCTTTGCCGTGATCAACGGCCAGCAGATCCACGGCTATTCAGCAGATGCCTACCAGAGGGCCTTGGACCGGAGATAAGGGACATCATATCTGTCTTCAGCGCCATGCCTGAGCAAAAGAAGAGAGTGCGGGCCGGTCTGACAAGCCCGCACTCTCTGCACGTCAGCTAAGGCATGGGAACAAAGTTGGCCCCGGCAGAGATAAAGACGAATTGATCTATGCCTGAGTCCGGCCCTGCGGTTATCTCCACAGAAACTCCAAGGCCGCGACCAAAGGTCCTGACGCTCCCGAGATCCAGTTTTTTGTTTTGGAAGCCAGTGGTGCTCCAGCTGACTGTAAAGGTCTTTACCAGGATATCGCCATTATAAACGCGGACGCGGGAGATACGGCTGTCTACGGCGTGAGTGGCATCAAACTTGATGCTGACGTATCGCGCTCCTGTGCCTGTCTCGCCGATCGTGGGAACTGCAAAGTGAACCCATGTTGAGGGCTGCCATGCGGGATTTACCTCCAGCCCATACCCCTTTCTTGCCCAGCTGACTGCTGATTCATCTTCCACATGCCCGCTGTTGCCGTGAGTCCAGTACCAGGTAGCCTGGGCCTGACTGGCTAACAGGACAAGGCAGAGAAGCATGGCGAAGGTTGTGCTGATGATCCTGTCTTTCATTATGAGCCTCCTGACTGACTGAAGTTTGTCGGTTGTTTTGTTTAATCCTACCATATACTGGAAACAGTCTCTGCGAATGCTGCTTCTTTGCATATATTTTCAATGGGTTGTCCCTGAATACTCATTTGACATCAATGAGTAGTAAATTAGTATTTGCCATTTTCTACCACCACCGCCAGAGGGCGATGATGAAGATGATGAGGAAGACGAAGGCGAGGTTCAGGTAGGCGAAGAGATAGAAGAACTTCAGGTGCGGCGGCTTTCCGGCAACCTCTCCTTTTTCTGCAACAAGCCTTCCCGCCTGAGGTATTGAGAGGAGCTTTTCTTCATCGTGTGGGGCCATCTTCAGCGCATCGCTGAGGTCCGCGCCTGCGGAGTGTTTTCTCATATGGCTTCCCTCTTTCCAGAGCCTGCTCTGCGTGGCATCGTAGACAATTCCTTTGCAGGCGAAGTAGGCCGGTCTCCCCTCCCTGCCGTCAAAGGCCGCCAGTTCATCAAGAGTGAACTCCCCTGTTTGCAGATCTTTCATTGCCTTCCTCTTCCTTCTCAGCCTGGGACCGATGAAAAAAGTGACCATAAAGGCGGTCAGGGCCATGATGAGGAAGAGGCTGATCTTGATGCTCAGGAGTATGCCGAAGCGGGTGGTGAAAAGGGCCTCCCAGGACGGAATGCGGGCGATGGTGAGGAGTGTGCCTGTGACAGCCATGACGATGATCGATACCCAACCCATGAGGAGCTCGCCCCTGGGGAGTCCTCCTGCTGCATAGGCGGGTTTCAGGATGATGTGGACGTAAAGGATTGTTCCGAACCAGGCAATGGCGAAGAAGAGGTGGACGTACCCGATCATGAACCTGACGATCCGCTGAAAGGTCGTCAGGGGGGTACGGACTCCCTTTGTCTCAAGGCTTTTGAGGAACCTCTCTCCCTCCCGGTTGAGCGGGCCTCCCCCTGCTTCCTCCAGATGACAGCTCCCGCAGCTCAGTCCTGTCTGCCTGGCATACTCGGTCGTCGCCACGGCAGAGACCGGGAGGAAAAGGAGGAGAATCAGGAGGATATTGCCTATTCCCTTGTGCATCTTCCAAGTATATAATGCTTTGCCTGGTTCTGCTCTCACGCCGCCGGGCTGCACGATTAATTCTTGTTTTTCGGGGTTTGTCTACGCCTTGTTTTGCAGTATACTATGAAAAAAATCGCAGGAGGCGCCATGCACGCCGATGAGTATGAGATATCCCTTTTGCGCGAGGTTGAGGTTTGCAGGAACCGGCTGGAAAGGCTGAAGGCCTCCCTCCTGAAGATGGAGCTGAGATACGGCATTGCGACGGAGACCTTTGTTGAAAGGCACAGGAAGGGGAAGAGCCCCGTATCAGGCAGGGACGGCTCAGACTGGATCGAGGAGTATGAGGCCAGGGCCCTGTGGGAGAAAAGGTTGAAGGAGTATGAAGGCCGCGTCAGCCTCATGAAGGTATAACCCTTCCTTCAGTTCAAACCTTTATCACCGGACCGCCCAAAGGAGGCTGAGCATGAAGACTTGCAGATCATTCGCCCTCTTCTTTGTTTCCTGTCTCATCATCACCGTCGCCCCTTCAGTCTTTGCAGCCCCCTGGATGGGGCATCTTGTGATCAGGGATTCAACGGCCTGGCCTGACGGCAGGGCAGGCAACTACGGAACAGTAAAGTACTTCATTGATGAAGCGGTGAACGAGACCATCCCCCTTCAGGTCTATGTACAGGTTTACGGTGACGGTCATCCTCAAACTGAGATCGAGGCCCAGGTCTTCACCAACCTCAACAGGAGGGATCAGGCGAAAGTCTGGGAAGACGCGAGCCAGGCGGGATTGTCAAACAGCTACTACGCGACCTATCCCATGGCCTACGTGGGACAGAGCGGCAACAACTACATCTACCGGGCTGACCTGACGGTGCAGAAGACAGGTATTTACCGCCTGACAGCGCGGTTCCGTATCAACAACGGTCAGTGGCAGTGGCACAACGCCTCCCAGTTCGACGGCACAGCCCAGCGGGACTGCGCTGTTGTGGTTTCCCCGAAGAAGGTGCTCGGCCTTTCGATCTACGAGGTGAACCCCCTGGTTGTGGAGGCCCTGCCGGGCGGCTCTTTCGGGAACAGGAGCAGCTTCGAGGACTTCACCGATCACGACACAGACGGCTTCGATCCCTTCAGCGTCGGGTATGTGAGAAACAGCCTCGGTTTCAACACCCTCTGGCTGATGCCCATACACCCCGTTACACAGGAGCGGTGGGAGCCGAACCAGAAGCAGTGGATTGCCAACTATTCTCCCGGCAGCCCCTATGCAACGCGCAACTACTGGGCGGTCAGCGAAGCCCTTTCCGATCAGAACAATGAGGCAGCTGCCCTGTCGGAGTTCCTCTACACCGTGGACAAGGCTGAGGAGCTCGGTCTGAATGTGTTCATCGATATGGCGCTCAATCACGCAGGCAGGGATGTTGTCTACGGCAAGGGGGCGGTTGATCTGGGCCTCGCCCAGGCCGGGGAGATCAACAGCCGCATAGTCACATCGAGGCCTGCCTGGTGCAGCAACGGTGGAGACTATCGCCGTCACGCAGGAAGCACCGCAGAGGTCGCGCTCTATGCCCCTTCTGACCGCCTGGGAGAACACTCCTGGTACGACGCCGGGGGGGACTGGTTCTTCGGGGATTATTCCTCCCTGGGACCGAAGCCTGGATTCGGCGACACCTGGCAGGGAGGCGCTCTGGACGAGCGGGACCTTCTGTATACCGATCTGAACCCTGTCGGAGGCCATGATTTCGAGGTGGAGAATCTCTGGAACTACTTTGCCTATCTGCTGCCCTACTGGCTTGACCGCACCGGGAACAAGCTGGACGGGATCAGGGCTGACTTTGCCCAGGGGCTGCCGCCTCAGGCATGGGAGTACATCATAAACAAGACCCGGCAGCGGAAGTGGGATTTCATCTTTCTCGGCGAGGCCCTGGATCCGGATCAGGTGCGGTACCGCGTGAACCGTCACTTCGACCTGATAACCACGGTGGATCACTGGCTCTACCGCAAGAACGATGTGACCATGAGCCAGCTCGTGGGGAGTCTCGAATCCGAGGCCGGGCTCTACGGATACAATGCAGCCATTATGCACAACGGGACGAGCCACGATGAAGAGGGCAACGGCAACTGCTGGCTCATGCTCGCACGTTACGCCGTGGCCTCATCGATGTACGGTGTTCCCATGGCGTACATGGGACAGCCCCTCTGCGTGCCCCAGAAGGTGGACTTCCAGCAGTCCTGGCAGGACCTGAAGCAGTATTGGGACAGTGCGAACAGCCATGTCTACACGGTCTACCGCCGCATCAACAAGGCAAGGGATGATAATGCCGCCCTGCGGTCCACGAACCGGTACTTCCTGAGCAAACAGTACGGCGGCGGCTTCAATGAAAACATCTTCAGCGCAGCCCGGTGGGAGGGTACGAATCTCCTTCTCGTCTTCGTCAACCTCAGGGATCAGCCCCTCGGTCCCGAGATCTTCGGCATTCCCGGAGCAGTTCCCCTGGACAAGAGCCCCGGAGTGACCTATCAGGCCTACAACCTGGTGGCAGACGACCCCAACGCCCCGCTCTGGCCCCAGCCCAGGACCGCGGCGGATATTTATCAGAACGGGGTCTATGTGAAATTCAACTTCCCCAACGAGACGCAGTATCTAAGGCTGAAGAAGATCTGATTGAAGGAGGAGGGGCTGATCAGCCCCTCCTGTCGTCTGTTATTTTGCAGCTTTTCTCTGGAGGCGGAGGTAGAGGTCTTCAACCTTCTTCCTGGCCCAGGGGGTTTTCCTGAGGAACTTCAGGCTTGAGGTAATGCTCGGATCATGGGTAAAGCACCTGATCCTGATGAGCCTCCCCATTTCATCCCATCCGTACTGCTCAACCAGACGGGTAAGGATCATCTCCAGGGTGATGCCGTGGAGGGGGTTGTTGGGTTGCTGGTCAGTCATTATTTCACCTGCTTGTTGAACTGTTCCTGCTGCCGATGCGAAGGGACAACAAAAGGCGCATGGCGTAGGCAGGGATAGTATAACCCTTTTCAGGGGCATGAAGGGGGAACCTTTCGGTCGCCCGCAGGGCCTGCATCTTTCAGCTCCGGCAGCCCTGATGCCTTCTCTCCCCCGGCTTTACAAAACCCTCCTTAGCCGGTAAAATCATTGGATGAAAACAGCTCGGATTGTGCTTTGCCAGATGAATCCCACGGTGGGTGACCTTTCGGGGAATGTGCGGAAGATTATTCACTACCTGGAAGAGGCACGGAAGTTCCGGCCCGACATCATCGCCTTCCCTGAGCTGGCAATCACCGGATACCCGCCTGAAGACCTTCTCCTGAAGCCCAGGTTCATTGACGACAATATCGCCGCCCTTCATGAGGTGCGGGAGAGGACCGACGACGCCGTGGTTATCCTGGGTTTTGTGGACAAGAGGGATGACATCTACAATGCTGCGGCGATCATCCAGGACAAAGAGATCAGGGACATCTACCATAAGATATACCTCCCCAACTACGGCGTCTTCGACGAAAACAGGTACTTCCAGGCCGGGACCCGTTATCCTGTCTATCAGATGGGGGAGATGGTCTTCGGCGTGAACATCTGCGAGGACATCTGGTATCCCGACGGGCCTGCCACAGTCCAGGCCCTGGCAGGGGCGCAGTTCATCATCAACATCAATGCCTCGCCCTACCACATCAGGAAGTCCCACGCCAGGGAGCGGATGCTCTCCACCAGGGCTGCGGACAGCAGTGTGATCATTGCGTACCTCAACTGCGTGGGAGGCCAGGATGAGCTGGTCTTTGACGGCGGGAGCTTTGTCGCCGACCAGAACGGCGAGATAATCTCCTCAGCAGGCCAGTTCGGGGATGAGATGATGGTCCTCGACCTCGACCTTGATGCGGTGTTCATGAGGAGGCTTCACGACCCCAGGAGGAGGCAGCAGGTCCTCTCCCTGGGCAGCGAGTCGGTGGAGAGGGTACATATTGACAGGGGCCAGGGTCAAGGGTCAAGGGTCAAGCAAGAAAAAATGTATGGGCAGGAGATCGGAGGCCGGGTAATGTCCGAACTGGCCCCTTGCCCCCGGACCCTGGACCCTCTCTGTCTTGAGGAAGAGGTGTATAAGGCGCTTGTCACAGGGACCCGCGACTATATGCGGAAGAACGGGTTTTCCAAGGTCTGCGTGGGACTGAGCGGCGGTGTGGATTCTGCCCTCGTGGCTGCCATAGCGGTGGACGCCCTCGGCGCCGGCAATGTGACAGGCATTTTCATGCCTTCACCCTACACATCCCAGGAAAGCAGAGAGGATGCCCAGGCCCTTTCCGACAACCTCGCTATAGGGATGATGGAGATCCCCATCTCGGAACCTTTTGATTCCTATCTCAGGACCTTCTCCCCCCACTTCAGGGAGCTGCCTGTGGATGCCACAGAGGAGAACCTCCAGGCAAGGATCAGGGGGAACATACTCATGGCCTTTTCCAACAAGTTCGGATGGCTCGTCCTCACCACAGGGAACAAGTCCGAGATGAGCGTGGGGTATGCCACCCTTTACGGCGATATGGCAGGCGGTTTTGCGGTGATAAAGGATGTGCCCAAGACCCTTGTGTACAGCCTCTGCCGCTGGAAGAACGGGCAGGGAAAGGCGGTGATTCCTGAAAGGATTATCACCAAGGAGCCGACTGCTGAACTGAGGCCGGACCAGAAGGACACCGACAGCCTTCCTCCCTATGAGATCCTCGACCCCATTCTCAAGGCCTATGTGGAGGATGACCGGAGTCTTGAGGAGATTGTGGCCCAGGGGTTTGATGAGGAGATGGTGAAGAAGGTGATCAGGATGGTGGACCTGAGCGAGTACAAGAGGCGACAGTCCCCGCCGGGGATCAAGATAACCCCCCGCGCCTTCGGCAGGGACAGGAGATTTCCCATTACCAACCGGTACAGGAACTGGTAGGAGGACAGGTGAGAAAGAGAGGAACCGCGGAAGCCGGGAGGTCCGGGAAGCTGCCGGGACTCTTTCTGTGGGCAGGAATGGCTGTTGCCCTCATGATTCCCGTCACTGCCTTGTCTGCCGATACGAGGCCTCCCCTTCAGTACGGCAGGAATCCCGAGATCCAGCAGATAAAGCCGAAGAAGCCGGTGAGCATCAGGCTCCACAGGAACGCCAAGGGAGAGTATTCATGGGACCTTACCGGGGACAATGCTGATGAGGTCATCAAGGCTGATGCACGGCTGAGAAGGCTCCTGAGGACAGAGCCGAAAGAGAGTCTCAAAACAAAAGAAGAGTAGCCTGGAAAACATTATCAGAGAATAGAGGAGGGAACAATATGGAGAAGTTTACCGTCAGAGAGGTCGTTGAGCAGGCTGTTCAGACAGAGAGGCTGGGAAACCAGTTTTACACTGCCATGGCAGAGAGGTTCAGCGATGGTCAGGAGGAGATCCATAAACTCTTCACCACCCTTGCAGCCAAGGAGCTGACACATGAGAAGACCTTCGGGGAGCTCAGGGAGATCATCGGCGACGCGGAGCCCGAGGGATGGGACGAGGCATCGCAGTACCTGAGGGCGATTGTGGAGTCTGAGTTTTTCCTGGGCGCAGGGAAGTCCCTTCCTTCCATGGAGAGGATTCAGAGCGCTGAGGATGCGGTGAACTTCGCCCTGGGATTCGAGAAGGAGACCCTGCTCTATTTCTATGAGGTCATGAAGCTGGTGAAGGAAAAGGAGATTGTTGAGGAGATCGTCAACGAGGAGAAGAGCCATATCATGTGGCTCAGCGCCTTCAGGAGCAGCCTCATAAAGAAGAAGTAGGACCATGGCCGAGGGGAAGCTCTATATCGTATCCACTCCCATAGGAAACCTTGAGGACATCACCTTCAGGGCCGTGAGGGTCCTGAAAGAGGTGGACCTCATTGCAGCTGAGGATACGCGCCACTCCCTCAAGCTCCTGAATCATTTCGGCATATCAAAGCCCATGGTCAGCTACTGGGCTGAGAAGGAAAAGGTGCGGAGCGAGGCGATCATAGAGAAGCTCCTCTCCGGCCTCTCTGTGGCACTGATCTCGGACGCCGGGACGCCGGGGATCTCCGATCCCGGCACGGTGCTGGTCAGAAGGGCGATAGATGAAGGGGTTGAGGTCATCCCCATCCCCGGCCCCTCGGCCCTTGTGGCAGCCCTTTCCATCTCAGGGCTTTCCACAGAGGAGT
>JBAZFD010000013.1:8437-14748 GCA_041653575.1 Thermodesulfovibrionales bacterium | reverse complement strand
GCCCGGGGTCCTGATGTCTATGTAGAAGATATTGACCTTTGAATCGGGGTTCTGCTCCCTGATGTAGGTGGTCTGCTTCAGTGAGGCAAGGCAGCAGATGTAGGAGCAGAAGGGGAGATGGTTCTCGTCCCTGCTCCCGGCGCACTGGACAAAGACGATGTTTTCCACCGGCTTGCCGTCGGAGGGCCTGATGATCTTTCCGGCTGTGGGGCCGGTGGGGGAGGCGAGCCTCTCCATCATCATGTTGGTGATCACGTTCTTCACCTTGCCGAAGCCGAGGTTGTCCATCTTTGCCGCCTCGTAAGGGTTCCAGCCGGTGGCGACCACGATGGAGCCCACCTTCAGGGTGAGCGTCTCGGGCTTCATATCCATGTCGATGGCGTTGTACTTGCAGGCCTCCTGGCAGGCCTTGCCGCATGAGCCTGAGCAGCGGTCCTTGTCTATGACGTACTTCTGGGGAAAAGCCTGGTTGAAAGGCAGGTAGGCGGCCTTTGTGGTGTTCATCCCGAAGTTGTACTCATTGGGCCTCTCTGCAGGGCAGGCCTCTGTGCAGGCGTTACAGGCCACGCAGTTGTCGTTCACGTAACGGGGCTTCACGGTGACGGTGACGCTGTAGTCTCCGGGGCCTCCCGCGATGTTCGTCACCTCAGCCATGGTATGGACGGTGATGAGGGGGTTGGTCTTGATTCTTCTGAAGTTGATCTCCAGGCCGCAGATTGGCGGACAGAGCTTGGGAAAATACTTGTTGAGCTGGGCTACTCTTCCCCCCAGGTAGGGGTTCTTCTCTATGATGATGACCTCTGCGCCTGTCTCTGCCGCATCCACTGCGGTGGTCAGGCCGCTGAAGCCTCCGCCGATCACCAATATACGATTAACGTCTGGCATGCTTCCTCCTTGAGTTCAAATCTCACTGCTATTGAGCTTGCTGCGACCATCGGGCCTTCCCGATAGACCCAGTAACCGCAATAACCTGGGATGATATAAGTAGGGGGAGGGTCTCCCCTCCCCCGTTAAGAGTCAGTTAGTCTGCGTAGACCTGAACATAGGGAACTTTCTTCAGCTCCCAGGTATTGGTCTCTGCATTGTATGTGGAGTTGACGAAGCACTTCCAGTCGTTGTCATCCACGAGGTCGAAGTCTCCCCTGTAGTAGTAGCCGGGGTACCTGGACTCCTGCCTGAAGAGGATATGCCTTGCATGTGCCTCAACGGAGAGGATCCTGTGGTAGTTCTCCCAGCATCTCATCAGCTCGTGCAGGTTTCCTGCTGCAAGCTTTGCTGAGTCCTCCTTGAGAACCTCAAGCTGCTTCAGACCCTCTTCCAGCATGGTCTTGGAAGTCATGTACCATGTGGAGATTCCGCCGAAGTACTCGTCGGAGATCTTCTGGAGCCTTGCCTGAAGGTTTGCAGGCCTGATGTAGTGGGGGTTCATGAAAGGATCTGTGGTGTGTGCCTTGTACTTCTCGAAGGTCTCGTAGGGAGCATAGAGCTCGCCTGCGATCTCATCATTGGTCTGCTTGATTGCAGGGGTGTAGCTGGCGTTGTCGAGGATGAAGGCGATTGCGTTCTTTCCTGCGATTCTGCCCTCTGCATGGGAGCCTGAGGAGAACTTGTGGCCTGATGCTCCGACGATGTCGCCCATCATGAAGAGACCGTTGACGGTGGACATCCTGTTGTAACCCCAGGACCACTCTGCGGGGAAGCCTGCGATGTCGCCAGGTCCGGAGACCCAGAAGCCTGCGCAACCGGCGTGTGAGCCGAGGAGGTAGGGCTCTGTAGGCATGATCTCAGAGGGCTCCTTGTCGGGCTCGACGTTCTTGCAAGCCCAGAGGCCTGCCTGGCCGATGCACATGTCGAGGAAGTCTTCCCATGCCTCTGCCTCGAGGTGCTTGATCCTCTTGGCGTCCATGGTCTTTGCGAGCTCCTGCATGGCGGTGTGGGTGTTCATGTAGATCGGGCCCTTTCCGGCCTTCATGTCGATCATCATCATGTGGTTACGGATAGCGGTGCCGAGCTTGTCGGTGTACTTTCCGTACTTTTCCTTGGTGGCCTCGAAGTTGGTGACGCAGTAGTCCTCACCGTAGGCGTTGGTTGCCTTGGCCTTGAAGAAGAGGAACCATGCGCCCACAGGGCCGTATCCGTCCTTGAACCTGGCGGGGACGAACCTGTTCTCCATCATGGTCAGCTCTGCGCCAGCCTGCATGCCGAGTGCATATCCTGAACCTGAGTTCCAGACAGGGTACCATGCCCTTCCCTGGCCCTCTTTGACTGACCTGGGCCTGAAGACGTTGACCGCTCCGCCGGCGCCGAGGCACATGGCCTTTGCCTTGAAGAGATAGATCTTGTTCTCCCTGACGCTGAAGCCGGCTGCTGCTGCAACCCTGTTGGGCTGGTTGGCATCCTTGTAGAGCTTCACAATGAAGACCCTCTCGTAATGGTTCTGAGCCATTCCGGTGGCCTGCCTGTTGATCTCCAGTGCCCTCTTTGCTGCCTCTGCAACGATGACCTTGTAGGACTCACCGTTGATCATGATCTGCCACTTTCCGGACCTGACGGGTGCTCCGCCGTCCTTCAGCATGGCCTTGCCTGCGTCCCTGGACTGGAAGCCGTCGAGGGAGAATCCGTCATCGGACTTCTTCCAGATGGGGAGTCCCCACTCCTCGAAGAGGTGGACTGAGTTGTCCACGTGCCTGCCGAGGTCGAAAACGATGTCTTCCCTGATGATACCCATCAGGTCGCCCCTGACGTACTTCACATAGTCCTCAACCTTGTTCTCACCGATGTAGGTGTTGATGGCTGAAAGACCCATGGCAACGGCGCCGGACCTGTCGGTGGCTGCCTTGTCGACCATGACGATTCTGAGGCCCTTGGGGTTTGCCCAGCGGGTTCCCTCGAAGGCTGCGCCACAGGCTGACATACCGCCGCCGATGATCAGCAGGTCTGTCTCGACCTCAACGATCTCAGGCCTCTGGCAATAAGAAAACGTGCAAGTCTCCTTTTCCATTTATATTCTCCTTGTAATTTTTTACTCTGTCCGTGCAGAACCGTTGAAATAACCGGACTGCTTGATCTTGGAATAATCAACCTCGGGAAGACCCTTGTAAGGATCGATTGATCCCTCGGGGGTGGTCCTGATGGGGAACTTGAACCTCTTCAGGGAGCCGTTCCTGAACTTGATGGTCCACATGATGGAGTCGGTACCCCTCATGGGGATGACGTTACCACCGATGGGGTTGAAATCCTGGTATCCCCTGACCTCGATCGCCTGCTGAGGGCAGATCTTCACGCAGTTGTAGCACTCCCAGCACTGGTCGGGCTCCTGGTTGTAGGCCTTCATGAGGTCCCTGTTAAGGGTCATGAGGTCGTTCGGACAGATGTACTGACATGCAGTCTTGTCCTGGGCCTTGCAGCCGTCACACTTCTCGGTAATCACATAGCTTGGCATTGACAAACCTCCTTTATATTTGTTGTGTCATAAGCGGTTTCAAGTCTTTCTGAAAGCGGGGCGCAAGCGCCCCTTTCCCGTACCTAAAACCTGCTACGCACCCTCGGAATACTTGTGTGTCTTTACTTCTACCTTCTCGGTCAGTCCCTCGTAGTAGGCTCTGAGGACGGTGAGGACCTCGGGCCTGCTGAAGTGATCGGGGACATCGTCTCCCTCGGAGAGCATCTTCCTGAGCTTTGTTCCGCTGAGCATGAGCCTGTCTTCCTTGCCGTGGGGGCATGTCCTCATGGAGGCCATACCGTCGCACTTGTTGCAGTAGAAGGTCCAGTCGATGTTCAGGGGCTTGGTCTCAAGGGCATCCTCGGGGATCTCCTCGAAAATCTTCTGTGCGTCGAAGGGGCCGTAGTACTCGCCCACTCCGGCGTGGTCCCTGCCGACGATGAGATGGCTGCAACCGTAGTTCTGCCTGAAGAGGGCATGAAGGAGCGCCTCCCTGGGGCCTGCGTACCTCATATCGAGGGGATAGCCGCCGACGGCGACGGTGTCCTTCACGAAGTACTTCTCCAGCAGGAGGTCAATGGCCTTCTGCCTTACGTCTGCGGGGATGTCACCGGGCTTCAGCTTGCCCAGGAGCATATGGACAAAGACGCCGTCGCAGGTCTCGATGGCGATCTTGCAGAGGTACTCATGGGAGCGGTGCATCGGGTTCCTGGTCTGGAAGGCTGCAACGCTCTTCCAGCCCTTCTCTATGAAAAGGTGGCGTGACTCGGCAGGGGTGAGGTAGATGCCGGGATACTCTGTGGGGAATGTGCCCTGGCTGATGACCTTCACCGGTCCTGCGAGGTTGGTGCCGGCCTGCTTCATGACCATGGCCACACCGGGGTGCTCCATCTCGCTGGTCTTGTAGACCTGCTTGCACTCATACTCCTTGTCTATCTTGTAGGTCTCGGTCACCTTCATGGTGGCCATGATATCGCCGTACTCCTCGGAGTAGAGGGCGATCTCCTCACCCACCTTCACATCGTCGTCTGTGGAGACGGTGATGGGGATCGGCCAGAAGGTTCCGTCGGCCATCTTGTACTCTGCGCAGACACCCTTCCAGTCCTCATAGGTCATGAAGCCTTCCAGGGGGGTGAAACCACCGATACCCATCATGATCAAGTCTCCTGCCTCGCGTGAGGTGATGGAGATCTTCCTGAGTCCGGCTGCCTTTGCCTTCTCAGCTTCCAGCTCTGCACCGGTAAGCAGAAGGGGCTTCAGCTTTTTCTCTCTTCCATGCGGATTGACCAGCATTGCTTCCTCCTTCGTCTATGTGTTTGGAATGCGCACCGTTGCCGGAGCGCCCGTTACTTCAGATTGCAGATGCCCGTGAGACCGAGGACGTCGCAGACGTTGCTGAAGATGCCTTCTATATCTCCTGTTCCCTGAACAGACTTTACAATGCCCTTTTTGGAGTAATAATCCATGAGAGGGGCTGTCTGGGCTGTATAAACATCAAGCCTCTTCTTAATGGTCTCTTCCTTGTCGTCATCCCTCTGGTAGAGCTCTCCGTCACACTTGTCGCAGACATTGGCGACCTTGGGGGCTGAGAAGTAGACGTTGTACATCTGGCCGCAGGCCTTGCAGGTCCTTCTGCCGGTGAGCCTCTTCATGAGGTCCTCAAGGGGGACATCTACGCTGAGGGCTGCGGTGAGGGGCATTTCCAGAGATGCGAGCATCTTGTCCAGCTCCCCTGCCTGCGCGGTGTTTCTGGGGAATCCGTCAAGGATGAAACCCTTCTTGCAGTCATCCTGCTTGAGTCTCTCTTCAACCATACCGAGAACGACTGTGTCGGGAACCAGCTCTCCCTTGTCCATGCAAGACTTTGCCTCTTTCCCCAAGGCGCTGCCTGCAGCGACTGCCGCTCTCAGGAGATCACCGGTTGAAATCTGGGGAATGCCGTACTTTTCGACGAGCTTTTTAGCCTGGGTGCCTTTTCCAGCCCCAGGAGCTCCAAGGAGAACCAATCTCATGCAGAACCTCCCGCTGAGTTTTATTTCACAAACGGATATACCATACTCAATGGTTCAGATTTATTGCAATTTTAAAATAGTAATCATGACATTAAATTTATTTATAGGCTCATCAGAAAAACAGGACCTTTGCGGTCCCCTTTTCCTAAGGCCTATGATTTTTCAGGTAATCCTTGAGCCCGGCCAGGGCATTACCCCTGTGGCTCAGGCCGTCCTTCTCATGAGCAGGCATTTCCGCAAAGGTCATCTCATACCCCTCGGGATAAAAGAGCGGATCATAGCCGAAGCCCTTCTTCCCCCTGGGCTCCCTCCCGATCCTCCCCTCCACAGCGCCGGAAAAGGTCTCAACCCTCTCAGGAGAGCCTTCGACTCCGGGAACAGCCAAAGCGATGCAGCAGCGGAACCGGGCAGACCTCCTGTCCCCGGGCACCTCCTCCATCTCCCTGAGGAGCTTCGCTACGTTATCGGCATCGGTCGCGGCTTCTCCTGCATACCGCGCAGAGAGGACCCCAGGCGCACCGTTAAGGGCGTCCACTTCAAGGCCCGAGTCATCGGCCATGGTAGCCTTCCCGGTGTGACGGGCCACGGTAAGGGCCTTCTTGACCGCATTCCCCTCAAAGCTGTCGCGGTCCTCTTCAACCTCGGGACAGGAGGGAAAGGCATCAAGGGAAAGGATCGTGATATCCATACCACCGAGGATCCTGTTCATCTCCTCCACCTTCTTTGCATTCCGTGTTGCCAGGACGATTTCCATAGGACTCCTTGATCAGGTAAATGAAAAGCGGATTAAGATTAGCACCCTTGGACGGAGAATTTCAACAGGGGGCGCAGCCCCTGAAAAAGATCAACCTTACCTT
>JBAZFD010000013.1:0-8427 GCA_041653575.1 Thermodesulfovibrionales bacterium | reverse complement strand
CCCCGCCCCGGCACGAATCAGCCTCCATGAAAGATCTTCCGTCCAATCGGCAAGGATCTGATGTATTATTTATTCGTACACCATGAGACAGGGATCTCATGAAATCAACCTGTTAGGTGATGGCACTTTTATTGCAGTTTATTCGGGGTCTCATCCTCAGAAATAAAAGGGGGTCTTATGGAGAGGCGGCGTATATTGGTCGTTGATGACGATCCGGTTATTTGCCTCAGCTGCAAGAGGATACTGGGGTCTGAGGGTTTTACCGTCTTTACGGTGGAGGACGGGGAGAGCGCAATCAAAAACGTCACAAAAGAGGAGTTCGACCTGGTGATCACCGATATCAGGCTCCCCGACGTGTACGGCCTCACCGTTGTAAAAGAGACGAAGGCGATTCAGCCCAAGGCGGATGTGGTGGTCATAACCGGCTACCCCTCCCTGGAGGACGCCAAGGAATCCATACGCCTCGGGGCCTTTGAGTACCTGGAGAAGCCCTTCACCCCCGACTTCGTCACCAATGTGGCGCGGAAGGTCTTCGACAAGAGGGGCTGGATCCTGCGCAAGGCCTACATCGACCAGTTCAAGGACTATGTGGTGCCAGCAACGGCAATGGACAACCAAACGGTGTATTACAAGGACGGGACATGGGCCCGGCCCCTGAGGGACGGATCATGGGAGATCGGGGTGGATGTGAGGAACTTCCTCTCCAGCGGACAGCTTCTGTATGTGGACATGATGAGGGACCTGAAGGCTGTTGCAGCAGGCGAGCCCTTTGCCAGGCTCCTATCGGGGGAGGGGCAGATCTACGAGATGCAGGCGCCGCTGACCGGTGTGGTCCGGGAGGTCAATGACCACGCCAATGACGCCATATGCTCCCTTCTCAGCGAGCACATGGCTGAAGGATGGTTCCTCTGGCTGCTGAAGATTAATCCCCTGACTGTATAGAGGTGAACGAAAAATGAAAGGCCGGATCCTTGTTGTTGACGACGAAGCGATAGTCCTCACGAGCTGTGACAGGACACTTGCGCCTGAGGGATACACTGTCCGGACGGCGGTATCAGGAAAAGAGGCCTTGGGGCTCCTGGAGAAGGAGGACTATGACCTTATCATCACAGACATCAAAATGCCCGAGATGGACGGAATCGAGTTCATGCAGCAGGTAAGATCGAAGAACCCTGCCATCGCCATTGTGGTCATAACAGGCTACCCATCCCAGGAGAGCATCAGGGAAGCGCTGAGTCTCAGGATCGTCGATTACCTGCCGAAACCCTTTTCCCCTGCCCTCCTCCTTGAGGTCGTCCAGAAGGCGATGGAGGTCCGGACAAGGGGGATCGTGCCCGAGGCTGCTGTCGAGGACTACACCGAGGAGACGGCAGGCCGGCTCGATGCCATTATCGGCAAACACAGGAACAGGCGCGGGAGCCTCATCCCTGTGCTCCAGGAGGCGCAGGAACTGGTAGGATACCTCCCCCCAACGGTCCAGAGGTATATTGCCAAGGGGCTGCGGATCCCGGTGAGCGAGGTATACGGCGTTGTCTCCTTCTACTCCTTTTTCTCCATGAAACCCAGGGGCAGGCACACCATCAAGGTCTGCCTGGGGACCGCCTGTTATGCCACAGGTGCGGAGGAGATCGTCAAAAGGATCGAAGACGGTCTGGCCATGGACGGAAAGGGGATCACCGGGGACAGGAAGTTTTCCCTTGAAACGGTGCGGTGCCTCGGGGCCTGCGGCCTTGCTCCTGTTGTGGTTGTGGACAAAGACACCCACGGATCCGTCACCCCGGTAAAAGCCCTGGAAATCCTCAGGGACTACGAATAGGAGAGAGCAATGAAAAAACTGACCAAGGATGACCTCACGAAAATAAAAGAGGAGTATCAGGCAACCCTCTCCCAGAGGGAAGAGGGGTTCAGGGTAAAGGTGACGGTGCATATGGGGACCTGCGGCATCGCAGCAGGCGCGCGAAGGATCGCAGAGGTCCTCATGGAAGAGATCAGGGACAGCGGGGCTCAGGATGTGATCGTCACCACTTCCGGATGCGCAGGCCTCTGCAGCATGGAGCCCATGGTGACTGTGGAGACCCTCGATGGCCCGCCTGTCCGGTATGTCTCTCTCACCGATGAAAAGACCAGAGAGATCTTCAGGGAGCATGTCATGGGTGGAAAGATCAAAGAGTCCTATGCCCTTGCCATGGGCTATGAGGCATCCTATTAGGAGGAGCTATGCAAAGGTTTCGCACAAGCGTCATGCTCTGCGGCGGCAACGGCTGCACCGCCAGGGGCAGCCTCAAGATAAAAAACGCCCTTGAGAAGGAGCTGAAGGAAAAAGGGCTGGACAGGGAGATCACCGTGGTGCTCACCGGCTGCAACGGTTTCTGCGCCCAGGGGCCCGTCATGATCGTCCATCCTGACGACATATTCTACAAGCAGGTGACGGTCAAGGACGTGCCTGCCATCGTGGATGAGCATTTCATCAAGGGGCGGCCCGTGGAAAGGCTCATGTACCGGGACCCTGTAAAGAAGCAGCCGATCCCTGCCATGAAGGATATCCCCTTTTTCAGTGTCCAGGTTCTCAGGGCACTGAGAAACAAGGGACTCATAGATCCGGAGAAGATCGAGGAATACATAGGCCGCGACGGTTACATGGCTGCGGCAAAGGCCCTGACTGAGATGAGGCCTGAAGAGATCATTGCGGAGATAAAACGGTCGGGCCTCAGGGGAAGGGGCGGCGCCGGGGCGCTCACCGGCCTGAAGTGGGAGATCTGCGCAAAGGAAGAGTCGAAAGAGAAGTACATTGTCTGCAACAGGAGCACCCTCGATATCGAACCCCATTCCATTGTTGAGGGAATGATCATTGCAGGCCGGGCCACAGGGGCAGGCAAGGGGTTCATCTACACACGGGCAAGCCTCCCCCTGATAGTCAGGCGTTTCACCATTGCGGTTGAAAAAGCCAGGGAATACGGGCTCCTGGGCGCGAACATCCTGGACTCAGGCTTTGCCTTTGATATCGAGGTCTTCCAGGCCTCCGACGAATTCGTCTGCGGAGAGGAGACGGCGCTCCTCATGTCCCTGGAGAGCAGAAGGGGAATGCCGAAACCCAAGCCGCCCTTCCCTGCTGTAAAGGGATTATGGGAGATGCCCACGGTGATCAACACCGTCGAAACGCTGGCCAACGTGCCGCAGATTATCCTCAACGGCGCTGACTGGTACCGGAGCGTAGGCACGGAAAAATCTCCGGGAACAAAGGTCTTTACCCTGAGCGGCCCCCTGCACAACAACGGCCTCATCGAGGTCCCCATGGGCACACCGCTCAAAGATATCATCTACAGCATCGGCGGCGGCCTCAGGAAGGGCAGGGAGTTCAAGGCTGCCCAGGTCGGGGGCTCCACAGGCGGATACATCCCTGAAAGCCTTCTCGACCTCCCCGTCACCTATGAGGACATCACCAAGGCAGGCGCCATTATGGGTTCCGGCGGCATCGTAGTCCTGAGCGATCTCAACTGCATGGTCAGCTCGGCGAAGTTCACCCTTGAATTCTCTTCTGATGAATCCTGCGGCAAATGCACCCCCTGCCGGATCGGAACCACCGTCCTGAAGGAGATGCACAAAGACATCTGTGAAGGAAGGGGCAGGGAGTCCGACATAGAGCTCATGGCCGATCTCGCTGTTGAGATGCAGGACAGCTCGCTCTGCGGCCTCGGTCAGACAGCGGCAAACCCTGTCCTCACGGCGATCAGGTACTTCAGGGCTGAGTATGATGAACATATAAAGGAAAAGTGGTGCAAGGCCGGTGTATGCCGGGAGCTCTGCACCTTCTATATCGACGAAGAAAAATGCAAGGCCTGCGGCGCCTGCAAGAGGGTCTGCCCCAAGAACGCCATTTCAGGGGAGAAGAAGGTTCCTCACAGGATAGACCAGTCCCTCTGCATCCAGTGCCGGTCCTGTTATGAGACCTGCGCCTTCGGCTCCATCAGAATCGGCCCCCGGAGCATGAGGGAGGAAATGATGAACCTGCCGGACCAGGGAATCCTCAGCGAGATTCACGCAAAGCAAACGGCAGGGGAGGAGGACTGAAATGATCGAGCTCTTCATAAACGGAAAAACCATAGAAGCAGAGCCGGGGACAACGATCCTTGAGGCTGCCCTGCGCAACAACATCTATATCCCCACCATGTGTTACGACAAGAGACTGAAGCCCTATGGCGGATGCAGGCTCTGCGTGGTTGAGGTGGAAGGGCAGGGAAAGCTCCTCGCCTCCTGCTCCACCCCTGTGGAAGAAGGGATGTCGGTTCAGACGGAGACGCCGAGGGTGGCCAAGGCGAGAAAGACCGTTCTTGAGCTCCTCCTGGTCCATCATCCCCTGGACTGCCCGGTCTGCGACAAGGCCGGGGAATGCGACCTCCAGGACCTGGCCTTCAAGTACGGCCCCTCGCAGCCCAGGCTCCTGGCTGTGAGAAAACATGCGCCCGAGAGAATAGACGCCCCCATCGTTGAGAGCAACCCCAACAGGTGCATCCTCTGCGGCAAATGCGTGAGGGTCTGCTCGGAGCATCAGGGGGCAAATGCAATCAGCATCATCGGGAAGGGGTTCAACTCCAAGATCAGCCCTGCCTTTGAAGAGACCCTGGACTGTGAGTTCTGCGGCCAGTGCATAGACGCCTGCCCCGTGGGCGCTTTGGGGGCAAAGCCCTACAGGTTCCGGTCCCGCGTCTGGTTCATGGACGAATTCCCCACCCTCTGCCCTTACTGCGGATGCGGCTGCACCACCAACGTGGGCATCCAGGAGGGAAGGATCATGAGGGCCAGGGGCAAGGAAGGAGTAGGGATCAACGACGGAAACCTCTGCAGCAAGGGGAGGTTCGGCTTTGATTACATCTATGCTGAAAACAGGCTCAGGACACCGCTTATCAGGAAAAACGGCGAGCTCACGCCCGCCTCGTGGCAGGAGGCCCTTGAAGAGATAATCAAAGGGCTGGAGAGCGTAAAAGCGAACGACGGG
This sequence comes from Thermodesulfovibrionales bacterium, assembly GCA_041653575.1. GTDB lineage: Bacteria > Nitrospirota > Thermodesulfovibrionia > Thermodesulfovibrionales > Dissulfurispiraceae > JBAZFD01. Next base: position 3,434 of record JBAZFD010000013.1, on the reverse strand, counting down.
CCTGAAGCCATCGGCGCCGTCGGCTCCCAGAGATGCACCATGGAGGACAATTACATGCTCCAGAGGTTCATGCGGGAGATCATCGGCACAGACAACATAGATTCAGCAGCCCGGCTCGGCTATGCCAAGGCGGAGAGCGCGATGGAAAAGGCCTTCGGCAGCTCCCTCCCCATAAGCTGGAACAGGCCGCTCCATGCGGAATTCATTCTCGTTCTGGAGTCGGACATCACCTCCACCCTCCCGGTATGGGGACTGAACTTTATCAAGGCGCGGCATAACGGCGCCCGGCTGGTCATTGCCGACCACAAGGAGACAAAGCTCGCCAGACAGAGCAGCCAGTGGCTGAGGATCAGACCCGGTTCCGGAGAAGCGCTGCTCATAGGGATGATGAAGGTCATCATTGAAGAAGGACTCTGTGACAGGGAAAAGGCCTCCCTGCTGGAGGGGTATGAATCCCTCATGACAAGGCTCAATGAGAGCAGCCAGGCGGATATAGAACAGATCACCGGGGTCTCCCGTGAAGAGATCAGGGAACTGGCAGAGGCATACGCAGCCGCAGGCAACCGCCTTCTGGCTGTCACCTCCAATGCCTCGGAGAACACAAAAGGAACCGCCATTTTCCTTGCTGCTGCAAGCCTGGTCCTCCTTATGGGCGATGAGCCCGGCAGCCTCCAGGCGCCTGCCGAGTTCTCCAACACCCTCGGGGCCTGGGCTGTGGGAGTACGTCCTGTCTCTGGGGGGAAGGACTGCACTGAAATGCTCTATGACCCCGGCGCTGTCAAGGCCCTCTACATCATGGGGGAAAACCCCCTGGTCACCTTCCCTGATGTTGCACAGGTGGAGAGGACACTCAGGGGGATGGAATTTCTCGTGGTCCAGGACATATTCCTCACAGAAACGGCAAAGCTCGCCCATGTGGTGCTTCCGGCATGCAGCTGGGGAGAAAAGGAGGGGGAGTTCATGGCTGCCACAGGGGCTGTCCAGTCCATGCCCAAGCTCCTCCCCGAGACAGGCCAGTCCATACCTGACTGGAAGATATTCAGGAATATGGCAAGGCTCATGAACCGGGAGATGGGCTTCATGCGGCTGGAGGAGATCAGGGCCTCCATCAAAGAAATCCTCTCGGCAGGAAGGAAGAAGGAGCTGAAGACCTCCCTCCCCCCCCTTGCGCCTTTGCAGGCGCTTGCGGCTGATCCCTACTATCCCCTGACCCTGGTCACAGCAACCATACTCCAGCACTCAGGCGCTCTCTCAGTGCTCTCGAAGAACCTCGACTCTGTTGTACCCGACGCCTTTGTCCAGATCCATCCCCAGGATGCCCTGAAACACCAGATTGATGACGGAGCCTTTGTAAAGGTCTCCTCAAGAAAGGGTGAGATATTCCTGAAGGCAATGGTTTCCGATGAGGTGATGGAAGGGACTGTCTTCACTCCCCTCCACTTCGGCCACGCAAAGGCGAACATCCTGACCGAGCTCCCGGTCAAGGGAGAGATGCCCCGCGTGATGGTGAGGATAGAGAAGGCGTAAGAGAAAGCCGGTCAGCCGTCAGCAGGAATTCCTTTTTTGCTGACAGCTGACCGGCTGATAGCTGATTGCTGACGGCTTAGTTTATAATAGGTAATGTTTCGGAGCATTCACCAGGATATCTTGGAGAGCATCATTGACGGTGTGTACGCCCTGGACAGCGAGAGGCGTATCACCTTCTGGAACAGGGGGGCAGAGCTCCTCACAGGCTATTCCGCGAGCGAAGTCAAGGGAAAAACCCCCGGCGATCTCCTGCGGTACGAGGATGAGTCAGGGGCAGGCCTGCCTGCCTATGAGTATCCCTCCATCCTCTGCCTCCAGTCCGGCAAGGGTGTTTCAAAAAATCTCTTCCTCAAGGGAAAGGATGGTTCCAAGATCTATGTCGAAGAATTTGCCTCTCCTGTGCTCAGGTCCGGAAGGGTTTCCGGGGCTGTTTCCGTGCTCAGGGACAACTCCAGGGTCTTCTCATCCATAGAAGCCTTCATCAAGAAACAGAGACAGAACCGGCTCATCCCCATCTGCGCCTGGTGCAAAAAGATAAAGATCAGTCCCGACTCCTGGGAGCAGATAGAAAAACACCTCACCGATGAGGGGTTCGGTGTCTTCACCCACGGGATGTGCCCTGACTGCGCAGAGAAGATCTTTCACAAAAAGGTCTACCTCGAGAGCTACCAGCACATCTGCAAGGCCATCAGCTCAAGCCTCTCCCTGACGGAGGTCCTGAACCTCATCGTCACCAACGCGGTGAAGGTGATGAATGTGAAGGCGAGTATGCTCAGGCTCCTCAACAGGGATACGCAGCAGCTGGAAATGGCCGCGGCCTGCGGGCTCAGCGAAAGGTATGTGAACAAGGGGCCTGTTGAATACGACAAGAGCATTGATGACGCCCTTACCGGGAAAGCAGTCTCTGTCTATGACATCACTTCCGATCCCGATGCCCAGTACAGGAGGGAGGCTGAGGCCGAGGGGATCAGGAGTATTCTCTCCATCCCGGTGAAGTTCAAGAAGGATGTGATCGGTGTCCTGCGTATGTACACCGCGGAACCGGTGAAATACCGGGATGAGGACCTGAAGTTCATGGCAGCCATAGCCGAGCAGGCTGCCATTGCCATTGTGAACGCCAGGACCTTTGAGACCACCGTCTCGCGGGCGAGGAAGTATCTCGTTGCCTTTGAGGAGGTGACAAAGGCGGTAAGCTCCACCCTGCGGCTCCACGAGGTGCTGGACCTGATCGTGAAGAAGGTGCCTGAGGTGATGGGCCTGAGTGCAGCCACCATCAGGCTCCTCGACGAATCGGGCCAGACCCTTGAGCTTGCTGCCGCCTGCGGGCTCAGCGAAAGGTACCTCGGCAGAGGGCCGGTGGATGTGGAGGAGAACATACAGGAGGCCTTGCAGACACGGCCTGTTGCGATATATGATGTGACCACAGACCCCCGCATTCTTTACCAGAAGGAGGCGATGCAGGAGGGGATAAAGAGTATGCTCACCCTTCCGATCATTGCAAAGGGGAATGTCATAGGTGTGCTGAGGCTCCTCACCGACAGGTCCCGCCAGTTCACCGATGAGGATATAGCCTTTTCAGCCTCCCTTGCCGAGGTCTGCGGCACAGCCATAGAAAACGCCCGTATGTACGAAAAACTCAAGGAAGTGATGGACAATGGAAGGGACAGTAAAAAGGAACATCTTTAGAAGCCACAGGGACTCCATTGAAGAGAGGGAAGACCCGGTAGCCATAGAAAAAAGGATCGTCATCTCCGTCAACGGCAAAGAAGTTCTGAGCCTCTACTGCACCCCCATAATGGTCAGGGAACTGGTCATCGGCATGATGATGACTGAAGAGATCATAAAAGGGGGATGGTGCACTGAGGAGATCTCCATCCGTGAGGCAGAGGATATTTCGTGAACATCCC
>JBAZFD010000012.1:0-16339 GCA_041653575.1 Thermodesulfovibrionales bacterium | reverse complement strand
GGAAGATGCAGAAGGAGGAGATGAAGCTCTCATCTGCGAGGTCGGGATAGAACCGCTCCAGCTGCTGAGCCACGAGCATCCCCTTGTAAATGATCGTCCTGGCGGAGAGGGATGTGACATAAACCTTTTCCCCAAGGGAGAGCTCCATCTTCCTCCTCGCCAGGTAGAGGGTGAGCTCCCGTGCGGCAGGCTCAATGCTTCCCATGTCTATGAGCGCCTGTCTGATGACCGGTTTTTTTGAAAGGGCAGACTCGCCGAGGGCATCATCAGAGGTGGGTACCTCGCGCCAGGACAGGAGCTTGACCCCTCTTTGCGCAAGAATGGCCTCAATGGTCTCTTCCACCTTCCCGTAGAAGAAGAATACGCCCACAGCCAGATTGTCACTGCTGGAAATGCCGATCCCCCTTTCCCCGAGCTCTTGCAGGAAGAACCCCCTGGGGATCTGGGTCAGGATGCCTGCGCCGTCTCCTGTTTTTCCGTCAGCCCCCACTGCTCCCCTGTGGGTGAGGTTTTTCAGGGCCTCAATACCCATGGAGACGATGGAACGGCTTTCCGCTCCCTTTATGGAACAGATGAGCCCCACACCGCATGAGCTTGCCCCCGGCACAGAGCCTTGTCTTACAGTGATTGCGCGGCCTTTTCTCATTTTATTGTCTCCTCTGGGGGGGAACGGATACACAAGTCTATCAGCAATTGCGTGAAATTTCTATTTTCCCGGCTCCTTGCATATCTTCCCGGTCGTGGTATCATTTGAGGAGCAATTCTTTCCCTCCCCCGGCAGGGGGAAGGGTTCTGGACTTTGTCCGGAGAAAAGGAGATGATGGAGCGCATGACAGAAGAGACAGGCAGAGAACAGTGAAGATCCTTATTGTTGATGATGACAAGAACCTGAGAAAGGTCCTCTCAAATGAGCTTGCAGCTGAGGGGTTCGATGTCACCGAGGCTGAATCAGGAGAAAAGGGGCTTGATCTGCTCAATGAGGAGAGCTTCGACGTCATTCTCCTGGACCTGAACATGCCGGGGCTCTCGGGCATGGAAATTTTAAAGATAATAAAGGAAAAAGAAATCCCCTCAGAGACGGTAATCCTTACCGCCTTTGCCACAGTCTCAACCGCCATAGAGGCGATGAGGCTCGGGGCCTACGACTACATAACAAAGCCCTTCCCCCTTGAAAGGCTGGCGCTCTCCATTGAGAAGGCTTATGAGAAAAAGAGGCTTCGTCTTGAGGTCTCCACGCTCAAGAGTTATGTGAAGAAACAGTTCGAATCCCGGACCATTCTGACCAGAAATCCTGCAATGCTTGAAATCCTTGAAAGCGTCCGGAAGATCGCCCTTTCTTCGTTCCCTCTCCTTATTCAAGGTGAGAGCGGGGTGGGCAAGGAGCTCATCGCCAGGGCTGTTCACGACAGTTCAGGGAGAAAGGACAGGGACTTCATCGCCATAAACTGCAGCGCCATCCCTGAGACCATGCTGGAGAGCGAGCTCTTCGGCTTCGACAAGGGGGCATTCACCGGAGCCGACTCAAGGAAGCTCGGGCTCCTGGAGATAGCCAACAAGGGAACCCTCTTCCTCGACGAAATCGGAGAGCTCCCGTTACAGCTCCAGGGAAAGCTCCTGCGGGTGGTTGAAACAGGCAGGTTTTTCAGGATAGGAGGGACAAAGGAGATCGCTGTGGATGTGCGGTTTCTCTCCGCCACGAACAAGGACCTCAAGGCAGAGGTGGCGCGCGGGGGGTTCAGGTCCGACCTTTATTACCGGATCAATGCCCTTAATATCACTATCCCCCCCCTCAGGCAGAGGCCTGAGGACATCCCCCTCCTTGTGGAGTTCATGATCGAAAAAGAGCCTGCCTTCAGGAAAAAACGGTTCAGTGGTGATGCGCTGAAAATCCTTGCAGGCTATTCATGGCCGGGCAATGTGCGTGAGCTTCAGAATGTTGTCCACAGGACCCTTCTCCTGTCGGCAAACGAGCTCATTCATCCCTTTGATCTCCCCTCCGATCTCCTGGACACTGCATCAGCTCCTTCGGGACAGAGCAGGAAGCTGAAAGATGTCGAGCGCGATCACATCCTGAGCGTTTTACGGGAAGTCCATGGTCAAAAGGGGCGGGCAGCTGAGATACTCGGTCTCGATCCGAAGACCTTATACCGGAAGCTCAAGGAGTTCGGATATTAAGGTCCATTCCTGAAGGAAAAGGAGGCGCCGGCATGAGATTCAAGGACCTTAGCCTGAGGGTGAAGTTCACTGCTGTTGCGCTTTCTGTCGGACTCCTCTCAATTCTTGTCTCCATTGTAATATCCTACAAGCTCATTGCCCATGAGAGCAGGGAGAATCTTCTTGACAAGGCACTGCTTATCAAAGCCAAGGTCATGGATGATTTCAAGGCAGCCATGGTGTTCAAGGATCACGCCTGGCTTCAGGTTGCAATGTACCAGCTGATGGAATTTCCCTCTGTCAGGGAGCTGAGGGTCTTCGGCGTTAAGGGCAATGAGCTGTTTCCCGGAAGTTCGAAGGGAACGGAAAGACTCGCTCTTGAGGCTATCGGCGCCGGCAGGTCAAGGGGCTTTGAGAAACAGATAGGCGAGGAAAAGGTCAGTACCTTTATCTTTCCCCTGGAAAATGAAAAACTCTGCCGGATCTGTCACAGTGAGGGCAACAGGTTTCAGGGAGCTCTCCTTTTCTCTCTTTCCCTTCAGGATGTGGAAAACGATATTGTGCTGCAAGGTTGGCTCTACTCCCTGCTTTTCGGCCTTACCGCGATAGTCGTCACCTTCGGCTCCATCTTTGCCGTTAATGCCCTCTTTCTCAGCCCGCTGAAACGGATCAGGGAAGGCACTGAGGCAATAGACAGGGGGGATTTTCAGCACAGGATCCCTGTGAGCTCTTTTGATGAGATCGGGCGGCTCTCGGAGGAGTTTAATAAAATGTCCATGGACCTCGATTCCTTCCGCAAAGAGCAAGAACGGTACATGAAGGAGCTTCAGGTAAAAAGAACAGCCCTGGAGGAGCAGTTTGAGCTCCTCTCCCTTTCTGAGAAGGAATGGATAGAGACCTTTGACAGTATAAAGGATTTGATCGCCATTCTTGATGATGGCATGACCATAACCAGGGCGAACAGGGCCTTCAGGGAGTACTTCCCCCTGGAGGAGGTGATAGGGAGAAAATGCCATGATCTCCTTGGGGCATGCCTCCATCCCGAGTTTCAATGTCCCCATGAGACAGCGATAGACGCAGGATCTCATGAAACCCGCGAGCTCTATGACGAGGATAAGGGCAGGGTACTGCAGATCTCCTTTTTCCCCTTTCATACCGCAGGGGGGCGGGCAGGCTCAATTATTGTGGCAAAGGATATTACCGAAATGAAAGAGAACGAAATGCGCATGATGATGACCGAGCGGTTTGCCCTTCTGGGACAGATGTCGTCAGGTATAGCCCATGAGATCAATAATCCCCTTGCAACAATCAAAACCTGCGCCGAGGGGTTGGCCAACAGGCTGAAGAGAGGGGACAGCAGCCCTGAGCTGATGGAAAAGTATCTGAAAATCATTGATGAAGAGGTGTCCAGGTGCAAGGCAATCACCGACAGTATGCTCGGTTTCGTAAGGCCCGGCAGCAGGAAAGATATCGTGGATATCAACAGCATACTCGACATGACCCTGGAGCTCGTGAGATTCCAGGGAAGGCTGAAAAATGTGGAGATAGAAAAAAAATATTCTGGGGGGACCGCTCTGTTTGCCGGCGAGGGAGAGTTGAAGCAGGCCTTTTTGCCGGTTATCGTCAATGCCCTCGATGCCATGGAGGACAGGGGAAGACTGACCATAGAAACCTGGACCCAGGAAAAAAGGATATTTGTAAAAATACAGGATACCGGTCCCGCTATTCCCCCGGAGATCATTGCCAGGATATTCGAGCCTTTCTATACCACCAGACCTGAAAAGGAAGGTTCCGGTCCTGGTCTCTCCATCACAAAAAAAATCATTACAGCCCTCAGGGGCGAGATCGGTGTGCAGTCTGAAAAAGGTATTGGGACGGTTTTCACCCTTTCTTTCCCTCTTTCCTGAAGATAAGGCAAAACGCCTGACAGATCGGGCAAAATGCCCTGATATCCTCTCTGGATTATCATTGAAATCCAATCAAAACAGCCTCTTTAGTACATGGCATTTTCCTTGCAATCCAAAAAGATTGTTATGCACATCCTGATCGCAGATGATGACAGGAATTTCGGTTTTGTTATGAAAACGGAGCTGGAGAGGGAGGCTCATACCGTCGATCTTGTCCATGATGGCGTTGAGGCGGTGATGCATTTTCTGAACAGCCCCTATGATGCTGTTTTTCTTGATCTATCGATGCCGCGCCTGGATGGCAGGGACGCATTAAAGATCATAAAAAAAATCAACCCCGATATCCTTGCGGTTTTCTTTTCAGGAAACGGCGGCATGGTCGGTTCTCAGGAGCAGGAGACTTCGGGAGTCAACGGGGCCTTCTTTTTTCAGAAGCCCTTTGAAATAAACAAGATCATGCATCTCATCCATGGGTTTGAGGTTAGAGAAAGGCAGTAGTTCAAGTTCAACTTTGAAAGAGAAGGAGGGTATGACTATGGAACCAAGAGACAGGCTTATGCAAAAGGGCATAACAGCATTCCCCGGGAATCTGCTGCCCCTTTTTCTGCTGTTTATCATTTTTTCCCTGATCTTTGTTTCTTCAAATCCTGTTGCAGCCTTTACCGTCAATGTGGTTGACAACGCCGGCAACCCGGTGAGCGGCTTCCGTTGGCTCGTGGAAGAGGACAACACCAACCAGCCGGTACCCGGTGTCAGGGCAGCCGACACCATAGGCGTGGACATCCACAAGAGCTACGCCCCTGTTGTGAGAAAGGGCAGCTCCCTGACCTCAAGCGCAACCATAAATCTTCCAGCGAACAAGCGGTATATTGTCTCCATTCTGCCTGACGGAGGCGGACATACCCTGGGCGCCATGCCGGTTGCCCTCGGGCAGACAGCGGTGACCGTGAAGGTTCACCAGGGTCCTCTCCCCACGGCGCAGATATCGGTCCTCGTCTTTAAGGACCACAACACGATCAACAATGTCTTTGACGCCGGTGAGCAGGGACTGGCGAATTTCACCATTCAGATCTCAGACATCTTCGGTCAGGTCAGTACTGATGTCTTCGGGAACCCTCTTGGGACAACCTACAACCCCGACGGCACTGTGATTGCCATGGGATCAGGCATTATTAAGAGCGATGCCCAGGGCCAGGCCCTCATAAAGAACCTTGCACCGGGAAAATACGGCCTCAGGGCTATCCCGCCGACAGGATCAAACTGGATACAGACAGCCACCATCGAAGGCACCCCTACAGTGGACGCATGGGTAAAGGCGAATGAGCCCCAGAAGTTTACCGAGGGCTTCGGCACGGGCTTCAACCACGTCTTCTTAGGTTTTGTGGACAATACCCAACTTCCCTGGGCCATGACCCCTCCTGCCGGAGGAACAGGCTCCATTACAGGAAGGAACGTATTTAACCATTTTGACAGGCCTCCTGTGAACCAGGGTTTTTTTGCCGGACCGCCAGTGGGCGAGTGCTGGGTCGGGCTGAACAACCTGACTACACAGCAGGGACTCATTGCTGTTCCCTGTGATGCAAACAGTAACTTCACCATCAATAACGTGCCCCCCGGAACCTACCAGTTGGTGACCTGGGACAGGCCCCTTGATGCCCTCTTCGGCTTCAACACGGTGACCATTCCAGATGCAAACGGAAACATGAACATTGACCTGGGCAACGTCCTCTCCTTCCGGTGGTTTGGTACGCTTGAGGGGAGTATATTCTATGATACCAACTCCAACGGCTTCAGGAACTCACAAGAGGTGGGCCTCAGCGGCCAGTTGGTGAATCTCAGGTTCAGGGATGGCTCCCTCTACCAGAGTACGCAATCAAAGCCTGGCGGCTCCTACGAACTCCCCGAGGTCTTCCCCTTCTTCAAGTGGCTCGTTGTTGAGGTGGACTTTGCAAGGATGAAGGCAACGGGTATGACCACCGCTATTGATGACGGAGGCCGGATCCCCCCTGCCAACGGCTGGATAATGCCCTCCTTCGGCGCTCTCAATCCACAGATACAGGCAACGATAAACCCTAATACAGGGAACAGGCGCTCTCGCACAGAGACAGGCCCCGTTCTGACTCAGGCGATGCATCTTTTCCTGAACCAGACGAATGTCATAGACTGGGGAAAGAGAAACTATTCGCCCGGTGAGAACGGCGGCATCTCCGGCGTTATTCGGTATGCCACAACAAGGGCAGAGGATGACCCAAGATTTGCTCTTGCAGAGAACTGGGAGCCGGGCATTCCGCGGGTCCAGGTGAACCTCTATCAGGACAGTGATTCAAACGGCGTTATCGATGACCTCAACGGTGACGGTAAACAGACGTTATCTGATGTGGACAACTATCCCTTTGGCTGGTCAACAGGGGGTAGAAAGAGAGCCGAGGATATAGACAGGAACGGAAACGGTATTTTTGATCCGGGTGATGCCATCCAGATCGCGACTTCGGACAGCTGGGACGACAATACGCCCACTGGCTGCATCCAGACCCTCCCTGTCATAAACGGCACGCCGGTCAAAGAGTGTTTCGACAACTACGGCACCTGGAACCAGGTCAGGCCAGGTGTGTTTGATGGCGGTTATGCCTTCAGTTCCTACTTCCCTGGAGGGATAGTCTCAGGAAGCACTGAAATTATCGGGCTTCCCAAGGGCATGTACATAGTGGAGGCAGGTACCCCTTTCTCCTATGTGCTCCAGAAGGAGGAGGACAAAAACGTTGGCTTCGGCGACGCCTGGACACCCTCACCCCTTCTGCTTGCGCCTCCCTGTGTGGGGAGCAATCATGTTGTCGCCGCTGAACTGACCCTTCACCCTGGTACACCTGCTCCCTTTGCGGGACAGAACAGGCGCCTCTGCGATCGCAAACAGGTGCAGGTCGCCGACGGTAGCAACGCAGCTGCGGATTTCCACTTCTTCACCGAGGTCCCCAAAGCGGCGAGGGCAGTGGGTTTTGTCAACAACGACCTCACAGCTGAGTTTAATGCCAACAGCCCTATATACGGTGAGAAGGCCGCTCCTGCCTGGATACCTGTTTCCTTCCAGGATTGGGCAGGTAATGAGGTCAACAGGGTGTACACCGACGAATGGGGCGCGTACAACGCTATGCTGCCCTCAACCTTCTCTGTGAACATACCAACACCCTCAGGGGTCTCACCGAACATGCTCACCGCGGTTTTGAACCACCCCTTCCTGCCCAATGGGACGGTTGACCCCTTCTATGAGCCGAACTACGCCGTGGTCCCCTGGACACTGGAGTATCTTCCCGCCAAGACCACGTACCTCGACACACCCATCGTGCCCGTGGCCTCCTTTGTAGGCTTCCCCAAGGCGGCCTCCGACATGGAGCCAGCTGACGGCACACCTGTCATATCCTCTGTGCAGGGGGTTGATGGCGGACCCCTTGTCTGCGGCAGCGGCCAGACGATCACCATCGTATCGGCCGGTCCGAGGCAGGTCCCTAACCCCGACTATGATCCCGCTGTCCCTGGAAGCCAAGCCAACATAATACGAGACTACGGCTTCGGTTTGACTCAGGGAACTGTGACTGTGGGCGGGTTTCCCCTGACGATCATAAGCTGGGCTGCTGACCAGATTATGGCAACTGTCCCAGCCGGAGCCCAGACCGGGCAGCTTATGGTGACACGAGGGGACAACGGGAAGGCCTCCGAGGTCGGCGTGACCCTCAATGTCCTTGGCGCTGCCGGTTGCACCAATAATGTCATCCACGTTACAGCAGGCCAGTCCATCCAGGCGGCCATTGATGCGGCCCAGCCCGGCAACCTGATCATAGTCCATCCCGGCACCTATCACGAGAACGTGATCATGTACAAGAACGTGAAGCTTCAGGGCTCAGGAGCGGGCGCTTCCATCAGCGATCTGAACGCAACCATCATATATGCCAACCCCAGCCCCGCTGAGAGGATTCAGTTCTGGCACGACAAGGTCATGGCCGTCAGGGGGGATGATCCCTTTGTGGCGAACGAGGCCCCCGGCGTCATGGTCTTCGGCGATATCGCAGGCTCCGGTTTCCCTGTCAATCCTCCTGCGGTGAGGCCGCGCATTGACGGTTTCACCATCTTCGGAGCGGTACAGGGCGGGGGCATCTCCCTGTATAACGGGGCCAACTACCTTCAGATCAGCAACAACAAGATCAGGTCAAATCAGGGAGCTTACGGCGGAGGCATAACCGTGGGCTTCCCTGAGGCCGGTGCTGCGAACGTGAGCAACACTAATGTCCTGGTGGCAAACAACTGGATCTCGGGCAACGGAGCGCTCCTGGGAGGAGGCGGAGTCACCCTTGCAGCAGGCTCCAACAACCACGCACTCCAGAACAACGTGATCACCGGCAACCTCTCCCGCTGGAACGGCGGAGGTGTCGCCCACACCGGCCTGTCCAGCAACAGCGTGATCACGAACAACAGGATCACCTTCAACGAGGTCTTCTTCGGTCTCGCCCAGGGCGGGGACGGAGGCGGTATCTATGTGGCCGGTGAGCTCGCTAATGGAGACGGTGCGGGCAAGGTCACCATCAACGCCAACCTGATACAGGGCAACCTCTCGGGCTCAGGCAGCGGCGGAGGCATCAGGGCTCTCTGGATCAACGGCGCCGATGTGGCAGCGTCGCCTGACAATCAGGCGAACTGGTATAGTCTCAACATATTCAACAACATGATCGTCAACAACGTCGGGGCCTTCAGGGCAGGCGGCATTGCCCTCGCTGACGCTGTGAAGACGAACATCATCAACAACACCATTGCAAACAACGACAGCACAGCCACTGCGGCGAACGCATTTACAGCAGGCAGCCTTGATTCTACACCTCAGGGCGCCGGGATTGTGTCCGAAGCGACTACTGCCGGGCTCGTCGCAACCTCAAAAAAGGGGTTCTCTGACCCTGTTCTGGCTAACAACATTATCTGGCACAACAGGTCGTTCTTCAACGACCACACCTTGAACGGCGGTGCAGGAGGCCTTGCTCCCAGAGCGGCAAGTCCTTACTGGGACCTTCAGGTAGTGACCACTAAACTGAGGAAGATGAGTCCGATGAGGTGTGTGCTTACTGATAAAACCGGGTATCACAGCTCCAACAACTCAGCAGACCCTCAATTCATTTCTGAGTATTTCAATCAGCTCGTATCTGCAACTGTTGCTGACGAAGCGGGGAACAGCATCACCGTAAGATACACGCCGGTGAGGCCTTCCGGTGATTATCATATTCCCATATTTTCACCGTTGGTGAACGCGTGGGGAACCAATGTCTATCTCACCTTCACCGAGCTGAGCAGTGATTACGACGGGAATGCGAGGCCTCAGGGAAGGTGGGCCGACATCGGCGCAGACGAGGCTCAATAGAAACTGTATACAGGCCGGGGGAGTCTCTCCTCCGGCCTCTGAAAAAGGAGGAGGGATATGAAAGGGAGAAGATTCCGTTGTCTGATTATGCTGTCCTTGTTTTTCTTTCTCTTCCGTGCCCCGCTGGAGGCTGCTGTTACAATTCAGTGCCCAGGCGACACGAACGGTGACGGGATTTCGGAAGATCCGAATATCGAATGTATGCACCTGGCTGCCGGAGACGGTTTTGCAAAGATGAGCGACGGGTATGACATGTACATCCTTGGCTTTACTGATGTGACCGGGGTCCCTGCTGACCAGGTGATGACCCAGGCACTGCTGAAGATGGAAATCGCTGCGCCCACTATTGTTGCTCATGAAGGAAAAAACTTTTATCTCACTCTGTCCAATGTCGGCATGGTGATGCGGCCGGACCTCTTTGACCCCCACACCGTTCATTGGCACGGATTCCCCAATGCAGCAACAATCTTTGACGGCGAGCCCATGGCGTCTTTAGCCATCAATATGCAGAGCAGCTTCACCTATTATTACAAGGTTCCTGATCCTGGAACATACATATATCACTGTCATGTGGAGGCAACGGAGCATATGCAGATGGGGATGCTCGGAAATCTCTATGTGCTGCCGAAGCAGAACGATCTCGCTGACGGAACGCTCCTGAACGGTTTTACACACCACACAGGGTACAAGTATGTCTACAACGACGGTGACGGCTCAACCTACTATGATGTGGAGTATCCGATCCAGATTCAGACCTACGCATCAAACTTCCATGATGCCCATATCAATGTTCAGCCCCTTCCCTTTGCTGCCATGTTCGATGACTATCCGACCTTTAACGGCAGGACCTATCCGGACACCATCAACCCGACCTCCATCATGAATAAGGACGGGAATCCCAGTCAGAAGGTATCCTCCCTGATCACCGCAACAAGGGGACAGAAAATACTTCTTCGCCTCTCCAGCCTTGCCACCATTGACACGCATACTCTTGGGATCATCGGAATGAACATGAAGGTGGTAGGGAAGGATGCGCATATTTTGAGAAACCCGGCAGGTTTGAACCTCTACTACCAGACCAACTCCCTTGCCCTGGGTGGGGGAGAGAGCTATGATGTCATTCTCGACACATCTGCTGTCGAGGCCGGAACATACTTTCTCTATGCAAGGAACCTTAACCATATGAGCAACAGGACTCAGGATCAGGCAGGAATGATAACTGAGATCGTCATTCAATAAGGAGAGGAGGATGCTATGAAACATATCCTGAGGAGAAAGGTGTTGCTGTTTTGCTGTGTAGTTGCCCTGCTCCTGGCATGGACGGTCACGGGCAATGCCGCTATCAGCGGGGTTAAGGGTAAAACATTCAACCTCACAGCAAAGTCCGGTTATATCACCACCCCTGATGGGAACAATATTTTTATGTGGGGTTACGCTCTGAATGGGGGGACTATGCAGTATCCAGGTCCGACCCTCATCGTCAACCAAGGCGCAGTGGTGACAGTCAGACTCACTAACCAGCTTTCAGTGCCCGTGTCCATAACCTTCCCCGGACAGGGAGAGGTCACAGCCACAGGCGGAATTCCCGGTTTGCTGGCCCGTGAGGCGCCACCAGGCGCTACTGTTGAGTATCAGTTCAGGGTGTCACAGCCAGGGACTTATATGTACCACAGCGGCACCCGTCCCGAGCTCCAGATTGAGATGGGTTTGGTGGGCGCCATTATTGTAAGGCCTATGGTCGGGGGCACAGTTATCACAGGTCAGGCCTACACGCATCCTGACTCCCAGTTTGACCATCAGTACCTCTTTCTTCTCACCGAGCTTGATCCACACATACACACCCTTGTAGAACAGGGCAGGATGAATGAATTCAATAACACCGTTGTTCACGCAGAGTACTGGATGATCAACGGGCGGGCTGCCCCGGACACTCTTCTGGCAACCAATGATCCTACCCTGCCGAGTCAACCCTATGGTTCCATTGTGATGGCGCACCCAAGGGAAAAGGTCCTTATGCGCATTATCAGTGCCGGTCGCGATCCCCATCCCTTTCATAACCATGGGAACCACGCCACGCTTATCGCCCATGACGGGAGACTGCTTGAGAGCGTTCCAGGTGCGGGGGCTGATCTTGGAGAAAGGCACTTTACAACCAATGCGGTCCCCGGTGAGACCTATGATCTCATTTTCACATGGACAGGCGAGAATATGGGATGGGACTTTTACGGTCATACCGATCCTACAGGTGCAGGCCTGACAGGAGCTGCATGTGTGGCGGCAGGAGTGCCCCTGGAGTCTGGCGAGCCTCTTGAAAATCACTGTAAGCCTATTCCTGTCAGCCTCCCAACTCAGGATGCCCTGACCTTCGGTCAGTTTTACAGCGGTAGCCCATTCCTCGGAGCTCTTGGCGCACTCCCTCCTGGGGAGGGCGGCTTCAACCCCAACGGCGGTTACTTCTTCATGTGGCATTCCCATGCTGAAAGGGAGTTGACGAACTTCGATATTTTCCCGGGAGGAATGCTGACATTTCTTATTCTTGAGCACCCTAATGTCGTACTGAGCGTCCCATAATGAAAGGAGGAGGAAAATGGTAAAACATCTGATCATAAAAAGTCTGAAACAGATCCTCGTGACTGCCCTGTTTTTGATGGGAATAGTCAGTGTCTCCTCAGCGCTCACGGTAAATCTCCAGTCAGGGGTAGTTAAAAAAACGATGCCTGACGGTAAAGTCGTCAGGATGTGGGGATTCGGCAGGGTCGGCGGGGCTATTACCGTTCCAGGTCCGGTTATTACAGTTCCCCCAGGGGATACAACACTAACGATCAATCTGACAAACAACCTTCTTGTCCCAGTGTCCGTTGTCATCCCAGGACAGGCGGCAGCGCTGCAGCCTGTCTGGGTGGACAGCCTGAACAACCTTACCGGTCTGGGAGCGAGGCCCAACGGTGATGTAACCTCTCGCGTCAGGTCCTTTACCCAGGAGACAGCACCGGGCGCCACTACAACTTACACATGGACAAACCTGAAGCCAGGGACCTATCTCTATCAGAGCGGCACAGACCCTGCTGTTCAGGTCCAGATGGGGCTCTATGGTGCTTTAAGGCAGAACACAGCAGTCAACCAAGCCTATACAGATGCCTCAACGCAATTTAACAAGGAACTGGTTTTACTGTATAGCGAGATCCACTCACAGTTGCATGACGCCGTGGCACTGGGACAGTATGGTCCTGGAACAGCTATGCCCAGCGCCATCCACTACGACCCGGAGTACTTCCTGGTGAATGGCACGCCCTTTTCATATGGGAAAAGCCCTGTTCCGACCCCCCCTATAAACCCAGGAGAGAAGGTGCTCCTGAGGTTTCTCAACGCCGGTTTAATGGACCATGTGCCTGTGCTTCAGGGGCCTGTTATGAGGGGCATTGCTGAGGACGGAAATCCTATGGCGAATCAACTGAGACAATATTCCCTTTACCTTCAGCCAGGTAAGACAAAGGATGTGCTCATTGCGCCGGCAAAGGCTGGGTATTACGGGATCTACGACAGGAGGCTGATCGGCCTGACGAACAAGAAGCAAGCTCCTGGCGGGCTGCTGACGTATCTCAAGGTCGCATCAGTCACCCAGCACGCCCTGAACGTGGGAAAGGCCGGGACCGGTTCGGGATCTGTTGCGGTGAACAGCGCTCCGGGAGGAATAGACTGCGGTACAAACTGCAGCGAGACCTACAATGCCGGTACGATTATTTCTCTGATAGCTACCCCTGATTTCGGCTCAAAGTTTATCGGCTGGTCGGGGAGTGTTTCCGGCATCGACCCTACAATAACGGTGATTATGGATTCTGCCAAGAACGTGACAGCGAATTTTGTCCCGGCATCTCCGATGAGAGTTGTGCAGCCCAATGGAGGAGAGATCGTGCTGAAAGGATCTGTGCAGACAATATCCTGGGAGTACAACGGAAATCCAGGGTCTTATGTGAGGATTGAGCTTTTAAGGAATGGCTCAGTGTATACGATCATTGCAAACCAAGTTCCTATCGGCAGCAATGGGGTTGGATCGTTTGCATGGACGGTTCCTCCTCAGATACCGAGCGTCGGTCAGTATACAGTCCGGGTGATCAGCACGAGCAACAATAACTACAAAGATGTAAGCGACAATCCTTTTGCAGTACAATAAAACCATGATGATGAGATCGCGTAGAGGTAAGGCTCTGATTATTGTTTTGCTCATCATAATTTTCTCTGTGCCATACGCGCGCGGAGAAAACTATGATGAAGGAGAAGGGACAAATGAGGCTGCTTCTCTTCGACAGCCTGACTCTGGAGTTTTGGATAAATGGGGGGTAAAGATCCTCGGGGTGCGTCAGACAGCGGGGGGGTATATGCTGGACTTCCGCTACCGTGTCATTGATCCTGTAAAGGCTGCCCCTCTCTTTAACAGAAAGGAGCGCACCTATCTCCTGGATCAGGCCACAGGAGCGAAGTTCCTCGTTCCTTCAGCGCCTAAGGTGGGGGCCTTGAGGACAACAAGGCCGCCTCAGGCTGACAGAAACTACTTTGCCCTTTTTGCGAATCCCGGAGGATTTGTAAAGAAGGGCAATAAGGTGACCGTTGTGATCGGTGATTTCAAAGCGGAGGACCTCATTGTTCAGTAAACAACGCATAATTGGCCGGAAGGGAGGGGTTGCATCCCTTCTGGCCCTCCTTTTTCTCTTTTTATCCGGCCTGTCGGCAGCCGCCGGGGTTGTTGACCCTGAGCTTGACCGCAGCATTCAATCAGCAGGATACGGGGAAGAGATCCCTGTTATCATAAAACTCTCCGACAAACCAGATCTCAGACCGTTCAAGGGTCTGAAAAAGCAAATCGCCAGATCAGCCGTTACAAAGGCCCTCAGGGGCCTGGCGGACCGGAGTCAGGGAGATGTAAGAAGTCACCTTGAGCGCAGGGGGGCAAAGGTGATATCCTCTCTCTGGCTTGTCAACGGGATGGCTGCGACAGTGAGGGCCAATGAAATCAGAGCGCTTGCATCGCTGCCGGGCGTTGAGTCTGTCCGTCCGGATGCGGTAGTCTTTGCCCCCGGCACAGCGACTGCCACCCAGGCCGTTGCGCCGGAATGGAACCTCAATGCCATCAGGGCCCCTGAGCTCTGGAATATGGGATACCGTGGGGCAGGCGTTGTCATCGCCAGTATGGACACCGGAGTGGACGCTGACCATCCCGACCTGAAAAGCAGCTGGAGGGGAGGGGGGAACAGCTGGTACGACCCCAACGGCCAGCATCTCAGCCCCTATGATTTCAGCGGCCACGGCACGCAGGTCATGGGTATCATGGCAGGAGGGAGCACCGGGGGATCAGCGATAGGTGTGGCGCCTGAGGCAAGATGGATATCGGTAAAGATCTTTGACGACTCAGGTAGGTCAACATACAGCACCATCCACAAGGGGTTTCAGTGGCTTCTCGATCCCGATGGGAATCCGGACACCGATGACGCGCCGGATATCGTGAACAACTCCTGGGGGCTCGATAATGTGAACAACTGCTCGCCCGAGTTCAGACCTGACATACAGAACCTCCAGGCAGCAGGCATTGACGTTGTCTTTGCCGGAGGGAATTACGGCCCCGGCGCCGGGACCAGCGTCAGCCCTGGAAATAATCCTGAGGCTTACGCTGTCGGCGCAGTTGACGGCAGTTACACCGTTGCTTCCTTCAGCAGCAGGGGAGCCTCAGCCTGTGACAATACGGTCTATCCCGAGCTGGTTGCTCCGGGGGTGGGCATACGCACATCGGACCTGACCTTCGGGGGAGCTGTGCCGGACGCATATATGACCGTGACAGGGACATCCTTTTCAACACCCCATGTGGCCGGATCAATGGCATTGCTCCTCAGCGCCTTCCCTGACCTCGCTGTTTCGGACCTGGATGCCGCGCTCACTGATTCTGCCCAGGACCTGGGTCCACAGGGCGCTGAAAACAGCTACGGATACGGGATGGTAGATGTGATGAACGCCTATAACCTCCTGCTGAGCCGGTCGCAGAACATCACTGTGGACCCTCCTGTTTATGATTTCGTGGTCAGCGCTATCGGGAGCTCATCACAGAAGGGTTTTGTCCTTCAGAATACCGGTCAGCGGGGTCTTGTCATCCAGGGGGCAGTGCTCAGCGGCACTAATCCTCAGGATTTTTCTGTGCTCGGGGACAGCTGTTCCGGCATAACCCTTCCCTCCATGGGGAGATGCAGCATTGATATTGCTTTCTCGCCCAAGGCAGCAGGCCTCAGGGAGGCACAGCTGAATATCCGGTCCAATGATCCTGACTCGCCCCTTTTTACTGTCTTATTGACCGGCACGGGAAAACAGGATGATTCCCTTACCGTAACATCCCCCAATGGCGGGGAGTCCTGGAGGGCCGGAAGGCTCCATAAGATCAGCTGGAGCTATGCAGGGAACGCAGGCTCACACGTCAGGATTCTTCTGTTTAAAAAAGGGAAGCTGTACAGGACTATAGCGCATCGGGCATCGATCGGGACCAACGGATCGGGCTCCTTTTCCTGGCGTGTTCCCCTGCTGATAAGCCCCGGCAATGACTATACGATCAGGATTACCACCGACAGGGGCATCAGGGCCAAAAGCGACAAGAGCTTTACGATCAGGAGACTTTTACCTCTCCGCCTCAGTCTCCCCACTGCGATTGATCTTAGCCTATTTCAATGATATTCTTTAACATCCCTGTTAAAAGGAGCTTCTATGAAAAATCTGCGGTTCCTGTCGCTCGTTGCTCTTTTCCTGCTGGTTACACTTCTCCCCTGGATGCCTGACGCCGCAGAGGCTGAGACCAAAAAGAGATACGCAAGGTCCATCGCAAACTACCAGATCCCTGATCTGGTGCTCA
>JBAZFD010000011.1:0-16902 GCA_041653575.1 Thermodesulfovibrionales bacterium | reverse complement strand
CTGTCAAAGATCCGCTTGAAAGGCTCCGAAGTCCAGGTAAAGGAATGGATGCCGTTTGTGATCGCATGAATCTCGTATCCGGGAAACATGTCGCGGGAGACCTTGCCGTGCTGCTTCGCAACACCATTGACGTACTGGCTCAGGTTCAGGGCCAGAAGGGTCAGATTGAGATGGGACTGTCCGCCCAGCTCCTTCAGGATATCAAAGGGAATGACCTCGCCCATCACCTTCTCCACCAGCTCATAGGAGAACTTGTCATGGCCCGCTGCCACAGGGGTATGGGTGGTGAAGACGCAGAGACTGCTCACCTTCTCCTTGTCCCAGACCCGTCTCTCGTCCCAGACCTCCTCCACATCCTTCTTGTATCTCCTGAGGAGCTCAAGGGTGAGGAGACTGGAATGCCCTTCGTTCATATGGTACTTTTTGATCTCAAACCCCAGTTCCTCAAGCATCCTGGTCCCGCCTAAGCCGAGGACAATCTCCTGCTTGAGCCTGTAGGTTTCATCGCCGCCGTAGAGCTGGTGCGTGATCACCTTGTCAGCTGCATCATTTTCAGGAAGGTCCGTGTCCAGGAAGAGGACGGGGATCTTTCCGCCTGTGGCGCTGACCACCACATAAAGCCAGGCGCTTACCGCCACCTCTCTCCCTTCGATCATGACGGATACCCTCTCCCTGAGGGGTATCATGAAGTAGTTGGGGTCCCAGTCATCGGAGAGTTCAGACTGCCTGCCGAATATGTCGAGCTCCTGCTTGAAATACCCCTTCTTCGTGAGGAGGGTCACCGCGACCATGGGGAGCTTCAGGTCAGTCGCTGACTTGATGGTGTCCCCCGCCAGGACCCCCAGGCCGCCGCTGTAAGTATGTATCTCGCTCCTGAAGCCGATCTCCATGGAAAAATAGGCTATCTTAGGTTCACTGATGAATTCCTGAATCGGTAAGCTCATGAAAACTCTCCTCTCTGGTTGTTTGTCTCTATGGAAGATGCACGGTTCATGAGTTCAGAAAGGGCGGCGCGGCCCTCCTCTCCCAGATCAATGCTGTAGTCATTCACATAAAGGCCGATATGCTTCAGAATAACGTCGTCCGACATCTCCTGTGCGTGTTTTCTGATAAAAGGCATCGCCTCATCCCTGTGGCTGCGGGCATAGAGAAGGCTCTGCCTGATGAGGGCCTCCACCTTCATGATGGTTTCCTCTCCCAGGGACTTCTTTGCAATGATCCCTCCCAGAGGTATGGGGAGCCCTGTTTCCTGCTCCCACCACTCGCCCAGATCAGTGACTGCGGTGAGGCCGTATTCGCCATAGGTAAACCTTCCCTCATGGATAACAAGTCCGCCATCTGCCTTCCCTGTTTTCACCGCCTCCATGACCTCATGAAATGGCATGAAAAGATACCGGGCAGGGGTGATCCCTGAGGAGGCAGCAAATATCCTCCAGAGGAGAAAGGCGGTGGTAAGCCTGCCGGGAACTGCCATGCTGCCGCCGTGCAGCGCATCAGCTGCCGAGCCCTCTTTCAGCACCACAAGGGGACCGCATCCCCTTCCCAAAGCGGCCCCTGCGCCGAGAAACCGGTAGCTGTCCCGGAGATGGGCATAGGCAGAGCAGGAGACCTTTGTCACCTCAAGCGCCCCCTCAATGGCCAGGCCGTTGAGGGTTTCCACATCCTCCAGACGGAAGGCCATTTCAAGCCCCTCTGTCCCTACCCTGTTGTTCATGAGGGCATAGAATATAAAAGTATCGTTAGGACATGGTGAAAGGCCGAATTTCAGCATATTTTTCCTGTCAATCCTCGATCCATGGGCCGGTCAGAACCGACTCCGGGTATGATTTGCAATTTTAGCACAAAACGTGTGTTCTGTATTGCTCCGGAAAAACAACAATATATATGGAGGGCAGACTCATCGGCATATCTCCGTCAGTGGTTCTGAAAGGCCCTGAGAAAACTGGAAGGCGAAGACAGGAGCTTTTATTTCCGGGGATGAAGACACGCAAAAGGCCGCAAATTGACAGCCAGAGCCGTTCGTGATATAGTGGGTGTGACGAAATAAATGTTCAGAGGGTACCTCTATGATGAGAGACATCCTAGCCATCATTCTTGCAGGAGGAAAGGGGGAAAGACTGCACCCCCTGACCGAGCACAGGGCAAAGCCCGCCGTCCCCTTCGGGGGAAAGTACAGGATCATTGACTTCACCCTCAGCAACTGTATCAACTCCAACATCAGAAAGATGGCAGTCCTTACCCAGTACAAATCCCTCTCCCTGGACAGGCATCTTGTCCTGGGCTGGGGCAATCTCTTTGCCTCCGAGCTGAACGAATTTGTTCTGTCCATCCCTCCCCAGCAGAGGATAGATGAAAGCTGGTACACCGGCACCGCCGATGCGGTCTACCAGAACATCTATTTCATCGAGAAGGCCGCCCCTCCCTATGTCCTCATCCTCTCCGGCGATCATATCTATAAAATGGACTACGCAGATATGATCAATTTTCACCTGCAAAGCGGAGCAACCGCCACAGTGGCTGCCATTGAGATACCCAAGGAGGAAGCCCATGCCTTCGGCATCATGGAAGTGGATGCAGAATGGAGAATAGTGGGCTTCGAGGAAAAACCGAAAAAGAATCCCAAGACCATACCGGGAAACCCGAACATGTGCCTTGCATCCATGGGCGTGTATTTCTTCAATACCCATGCAATCATAGAGCATCTCACTGCCGACGCCTCCCGCCAGTCAGCCCACGACTTCGGTAAAGACATCATTCCCCAGATGATGCCATCAGGCACTGTCTTTGCTTATAACTTCAGGGACGAGAACAAAAAAGCGGCGAAATACTGGAGGGATGTGGGGACCATTGACGCATACTGGGAGGCGAATATGGACCTCGTCTCCGTTGACCCCCTCCTGAACCTCTACGACAGGGACTGGCCGATAAGGACCTATCAGCCGCAGAACCCGCCTGCGAAGTTCGTCTTCGCCCAGGAATTCAAAGGGGGAAGGCTCGGAGTTGCCCTGGATTCCATTGTCTGCGACGGCTGTATTATCAGCGGTGGCCGCACACAGAGCTCCATTCTCGCCCCCAATGTGAGGATCAACAGCTGGGCATCGGTATCGGAGTCCATTCTTATGGAAAATGTGGAGATCGGCAGGTACTCAAAGATCAGGAAGGCGATCATAGACAAAGATGTGTATATCCCCCCTGAGACGGTGATCGGCTACAACCTTGAAGAGGACAAAAAGAGGTTCTACGTCAGCCCCAAGGGCATTGTGGTCATACCCAAGGGAACGGATTTCAGAAGCCTGTAGACCTTGAAAAGGGTCTACACCCTCGGCACCGGCAGGAGGACTGAGGAGGATTTCATGGAAATCCTCCTCAGTTCGTCCATCTCCCTGGTCATAGATGTCCGCAGCTCTCCCCGCAGCAAGATAGAAACCTTCAGTCAGGCATATCTCAGAGACCTGCTCATGAAAGAAGGCATTGCCTATCTCTTCCTCGGCGCTGAACTGGGAGGCCTCAGAAAAGGCGGGTACGAGGCATACACCGCCACAGAGGCATTTCACCAGGGGATCGACAGACTGGAAGAGGCCATTTCAGGCAGGAAAGGCGTGATCCTCTGCGCCGAACGATTCCCCTGGAAATGCCACAGGAAGTGGATCTCGCGGGAGCTCCAGCGAAGGGGCTGGCTGGTGGAACACATCCTCGACAAAGAGAAGATCTGGATTCCCCGTAATAGGGACTGAGTAAACCCTCAGAATTCAGGATCCAGAATACAAGGCGAAATAAAATTCTTAGTCCTCTTCTGGCTCCTGAATTCTGGATTCTATATTCTTGTTACTCGTCATGGCTCTACAATCATATTATCAATCAGGCGTGTCCTCCCGATCTTCACTGCTATGGCAAGGAGACATCGGCCACGAATCTCCGAGACCTCATCCAGGCTTTCAGGGTCATAGACCCCTGCATACTGTATCTCTGTCAGGTGGTCCATGCGGAGGATGTCATGCATGAGGCGAACAACACCGGCTGAAAGGGCCTCTCCCGACTTTATCATCCGTGAGGCAGCGTCAAGCGCCCGGTACAGGGCAACAGCAGCCTTTCTCTCCTCAGGTGCCAGGTAGGCGTTGCGGGAGCTCATGGCGAGACCGTCAGGCTCCCTCATGGTGGGAACAGTGACAATTGCCGCATCCATGTTCAGGTCCTCCACCATCCTCCTGATCACCACGGTCTGCTGGAAGTCCTTCTGTCCGAAGTATGCCCTTGTGGGAGAGACAATGTTCAGGAGCTTGCAGACCACCGTCGCCACCCCGGTAAAATGGCCCGGCCTGAACTGGCCGCAGAGCTTCTGCGACAGGCCCTTCACTTCAACGGCTGAGGTAAACCCCGAAGGGTACATGGCCCTCGCCTCAGGGAGGAAGAGAATATCCACCCCTTCTGCCTTCAGCTTTGCCGAATCGCCCTCAATGTCCCTGGGATAACGGTTGAAATCCTCGTTCTGGCCGAACTGGATGGGATTTACAAAGATACTCGCCGCAACAATATCATTCTCCGTCCTCGCCTTCCTCATGAGGCACAGATGGCCCTCGTGAAGGGCACCCATGGTGGGAACAAATCCTATTGTCCTGCCCTGGGAGGTGTATCTTTTCAGTATTTCATGAATTTCTGCCGGACCGCTTATTATCTCCATGCCACTCCTCGCTCTTTGCTCTGACGCCTGATCAGTTTGTGTACTGCCGATATGCACATACAGGGATTATTATACCACCAGGGCAGGATGGCGACCATTCCTGAGAGGCCCTGTACAGCCCTTTTCAGTTCCCCTTTCGGCCTCCCCATGATTGCAGGCAGAACAAGGCTTCGGGACAATTTTCAGGGTGCCTCAAATGCTTTGACTTTTATCCTTACCCTGTGTCATCATACCTATGAAGTCTTAGAGATGTTGCCCCTGAAAGGTCACAAAAGCTCTATGCTTTGTGGCTTTTTTTAGTTGCCACACCGGGACTTTAGTTAATACGTAAGGAGATAATTGAGGAAATGGCCAACGGAACAGTGAAGTGGTTTAACGAGTCTAAGGGTTTCGGTTTTATTGCAGCTGAGGATGGCAGTGACGTATTTGTTCACTATTCTTCCATTCAGGGCAACGGATTCAAGTCCCTCGCCGAGGGTGATGAAGTCAGCTTCGACATTGAGAAGGGCCCCAAGGGTCCCCGTGCAATCAACGTCGTCAAACTCTAAAAAATGAACAGTTTCCCCCCTGGCACCCAGGGGGGAAACATTAATTTACAATTCCCCCCTGAAAATCAGCAGGGGTCGTACCTTCCTTTGTAATCCTAATCCTTTCACAATGCACCCGTTGTTCCATGTCTGCAGCCATAAAAAAGTCTGTTCATACATTGATATTCAAACAGTAGTCATTCCCTGACCTGATCAAGGGAGCAGCTATAGTACTTGCAGTGAAAACTGCTCCGCAACTGCTTCCTGTACTACAGGAGAGGAGTCATAATCAGACCCCGCAGGCGACCCGGCTTGTCAATTCTCAAGCGTGTTGCCTTGTTTCGCAGCGCCTTTATTAAGGATTCGCGGCCTTCAGGAGCAGAAAGCCCCTGTCCTTTTCACAGGACCCTCTCCAGCCGCAGTCCCTGCAGAAGCAGTCGTACCAGAGGCGAAAAAGGGCAGGTATCCGGTCTTCTATGGCAGCCCACCCTGCCCGCATCCCAGGCGTAAGGTCGAGGAGCTCAAGGGCCTTTCTGTCCATCTCCCTGATCTCTTGCTCAGCGCCGGGAGTTGCCATGCAGAGCCCTTCCCTGAGATGGAGGCATGACAGGCAGATATCATCAGGGCCGGAGGCGACCAGGACACCTTCAGTCCCGGCATTTTCCATCACCCTCTCAAGATTCCTGATAAATGCCTCGTCATACCCTTCGCCGTGGTAGAAATGAAGGCAGATAAGATGATGTCCTCTCAGCGCAGCCATAAAACCCTCCTTTCCCATTGATATCTTGCATTATACTTTATCGCTATGTTCGGCGGGATGAGCTTATACCGGCAGAAAAGGGGAGCTCCTGAACGACTGACTACTTTTTCAACTGCCGAGGTCAAGTTTAACTTTTTTTTAATTCTTCCGGTGTTATCATTCAAAACATTCTTTTTGATGCCCTGAACTTCAAAAAAATATTTCACAAGGAGGCGTTTTATGAAAAAACTTTCTGTAACAATTGGAGCCGTTTTATGTCTGGCATCGGTCGCGTCAGCTGCATCCTTCAACCCTGAGGTATCTTCCTACATGAAGGAGCTTGAGAAGACAGCCCGTCAGGCTGACCCTGCCTTCAAGGGTTTTGATGCCAAAAACGGAAAGAACCTGTTCTTTCAGAAACATCCCAACAAGGAAGTCGGCGAGATCGCCTGCTCAACCTGTCACACCGCTGACCTGAAGAAGGAGGGGAAAAATCCCAAGACAGGAAAGGTCATTGAGCCACTCGCCCCTTCGGTGAACAAAAAAAGGCTCACCGATGTCAAAGAAATCCAGAAGTGGCTGAGGAGAAACTTTAAGGATGTCATGGGAAGGGAAGGCTCGGCGAAGGAAAAGGGAGATGTCCTCACCTTCATCAGCGAAAACTAAATCCACAAGGAGGAATACTATGAACTGGAAGACTATTATTTTAGGTTTGTCCGTCGCTCTTATCGCTGCATCACAAGGGTTTGCCGGAGATGACCATCGTGAAAGGGATTACGACTCAAGAGAAAGGCATCATGAAAAAAGGGAGGGCAGAAGCGATTTGCCCCAGGTGAACAATCAGGGATACCTCAAGGAATGTGGGGCCTGCCACTTTGCCTATCAGCCGGGACTCCTCCCCTCACGGTCATGGAACAGTCTCATGAATACGCTGGATAAACACTTCGGCACCGATGCCTCACTGGATGACGACACAAAGGCAAAGATCACTGCATACCTCACGGACAACTCAGCGGAAAACAGCCCCTCCAAGAGGTCGAGGAAGTTCCTCAACTCCATACCAGCCTCTGAGACACCGCTCAGGATATCCGAGACCCCTTACTTTAAGGACAAGCACCGGGAGATCAGGGCCTCTGTTTACAAAAGGGAATCCATCAAATCCCCTGCTCATTGCGACAAGTGCCACACCTCGGCTGACAGGGGCAGCTACAGTGAAGACTTTGTGAAAATACCGAAAAAATGAAAGAGCTGCGCGTCTGGGATCTGCAAACGAGGATCTTCCACTGGAGCCTGGTTTTCTTTACAGCCTGCTCCTTTGCGCTGGCCGACATGCCTCAACAGTTCGGAATAAAGACCGTCAATTCCGATATCTGGCTGGGGTTCCATATCGCAGCAGGAACTGCGGTGCCGTTGCTCATCATCTTCAGGATCTTCTGGGGATTCAGCGGTCCGGTCTATTCCCGCTTCAGCTCCTTTACCCTCGGCAGAGCAAAACTTCTAAAATATCTCAGGGCCACCATGAGGGGAGAGAAGATCTCCTATATGGGGCACAATCCCGGCGCATCATGGGCGGCCATGGGGGTCATCATCATGGCCCCTGTGGTGGCTATCACCGGTGGAATCCTCTTCGGGGTGGATGAGGCGCGGGGCCTTCTCAGGTCACTCTATGCAGACTTTCATCCCTATGCCATGGAGATGAAGCTCCTCCATTACGGCATGTCCTTCATCCTCCTGGGGATCATCTTTGTCCATCTCTCAGGTGTCATCCTGGAGACCCTGCGGCACGGGCTTGACACGGTCAGGGCCATGCTCACCGGGGAGAAGAGGATTCCTGATAACAGCCCTGATGAAACACAGAAGGTCTCTGTCTCCCTTTCTGCTTCCCTGCTGTCCGTCCTGCTTATTGCCCTCCCCCTGCCCGTTGCGCTGTACATTTATTCATCGATCAACCTTCACCAGCCTGAGCGTATGGTCATGCCCAAGACTTACACCAGCGAATGCGGGGACTGCCACATGGCCTTCCCTCCCAATCTCCTCCCTGCAAAGAGCTGGAAGGCGGTCATGGCAGGTCTCAGTGACCATTTCGGTGAAGACGCAACGCTCGATGAGCCGGAAAGGGCTGATATTGAAAAATTCCTCGTAGAGAACTCCGCTGAAAAATCCAGGGAAGAGGCAGCGATCAAGCTCAGAAGATCCATCCCTGAAGGACAGGCCCCCCTGAGTATCACCGCCATCGGATACTGGAAAAAGAAACACAGCGGGATCAGGCCGGAGACCTACAAGAGAAAGTCAGTCAGAAGCAAATCTAACTGTGTCGCCTGCCACAAATGGGCTGAATACGGCTCCTTTGAAGACAATGACATAAAAATACCGAGGTCATGAAAAACTGCGGCGGGAAGACTTGTCCTTAGGCTATGCACGAATGACGGCCCATTCCTTAACTACCAAGAGCAAGCGCCATTTACGACAGTTTAACAGCAATAACTCCTCGCTGAGGGGTTATTGCTGTTTGCTTTTTGCTAATCCTGGCGCGTTACATAATTGTCGCTACCGTCACTCGCAGCCTTTCGCATGGTCAATGGTGAACCGCTGGGAGACACCAAAGACATTGGGATATTGTATGGACGTGATTCTGATGAATGAATTGTTTGAGTCTGTAGTCTTATAGCCGCACATTTTCCAATACTTGCCTCCGTCATTTGAAGTTGACGATTCAATCGTGCGCCAGCTTGCGCCGCCGTCCATAGAATACTCAATTTTCACATCACCGCGTTCAGGGAAGTTATTAACATCCCATTCAATATGTTTTTCCTTGTCGCTGCGCCACTCATCACTGGCAATTGGATTGGTTACCACAATTGAAGGCTGAACATAGATCTGGAAATCAAGATAGGCGCAGTTGTTATCTTCATTTTCTTCTGCCACAACACGACCGGGCTCATCCGCGCAAGCCCTCAGGGTGTAGTTTCCTGGTACTTCCGGGGCTTTTGCCAAATTCCCGATTTCTTCCCACTGGTCACGGCCCGGAGTTAATTCGTCCGCATCGGAATCGTCACCATCAATTTCCTTCCAATCGGCATTCGGAGTCCCAGGCCCTTTAAGGGCATACTGACTGCGGATGCCTGACGGTGAATTACCTTGGCCGATATTTCTGATAGCCATTCTCGCCCCATAGAGTCCACCAGCCGGAACAGGTACGGGGGTGTTGGTCAAAGAGAGCGACGAGACAATGAAATCAGGTTTAGGAGATATATTCACAACCTGTCCATCAGCTGTCACTTCAAAGACAGCTTCCGAGGAACAGTTGTTAGATTCGTGCTTCTCAGGATGGGCACCTCCACTGTTGTGATCATCCATAATATGATCGACACAGGCGACAATATTCCACATGCCTGGCTCCGGAATATCGCGCCAAAGTTCAATGCCTTCGGTTTCAGTATGAGTATCTCCCGGCTTCATATTGTCACACTGAATGATGTCGGTACCGACCCTTTTCCATTCGCTATGGGCGTCTTCTTTATAGCCTTTTGAAAGATAGAAATGGACTTCGATGTCTCCTGAGCAGTAGCCTTTGCCGATATTTTTAAACTGAGCTTTCATCTTCATTGTCTCAGGCTGACCATATTTATACTTTTTGGCACCCCAGGGAGTTTCAAGCCAGATATTTTTAACGACAAAATCTGGCAGTGATGGCACCGCAGCATCAGTTGCTATCATGGCATGCCCTGGACCTTTGAGAATTGCTGGAACACCTCCACCCCTTCCGCCTACCACGATTCTAATCCATCCGCGAGTATTGAAGCAATTATCGATACTTGCGAAATAACAAACGCCGTCATTTCTATCATCAATCATATGAGCATATCCATTACTACAGCTCACGTCATCCCCTGAATATGACCAGCATAAATCTCTTCCATTATCGGCTGTCGGAGTACAGACGGTACGATTGAATCCATGAGAAAGAAAATGGATATATCCAGATGGATTCGTAGCATCTACAGGACGCTCTCCATAAGTAAAATATTTATTATTATTCGACTCGCTCGGCCAATTGTATTCTGAAACATGAACTGTGGTTGCCTTGCCTTGTTCGTCGTATTCAACACTCTCAACAAAAGCGACATGCCCAAATTCTCCAACTTTATTATCCCAATAAGCTACGTCTCCTGGAAGGGGGTTGTTATCAACCTGAATATGAGCTCTTTTAGCCGCACCACCCCAATCCTTTCCGTGCCCCCATCTTCCAACACCTTCATAACCATTATTAAACCCGAGAGGAGCAACATCATTTAATCGGTATGATGCGTAAGACGTGCAATTGCATTGTGCAAATCCCCATTGATCCCTCCAATAGCTTTTACTTGGAAGGTACTTACCCTTTTTATCATATACTTTATACCACTCGCCTTCGGCAACAGGGCCACCAGGGATTGCGTCATTCATAGTCACTCCATCAGGATTATATCCTTTAGGACAAACTGACTCGTATGGATATTCTGCAAAACAGACCGACGAAAATAACCATAGAGAAATCAGCACAAAAAAACCGACTATCTTTCTCATTTTCCTGCCCTCCTGTGGTTTCCCAAAAATATATATAAAAAGATAACTCAAAGTATTTTATGATTAGGCCCACTTTTCCCAACTCAAATACTATCCCTTAATAGCCTGTTAGTCAAGCAAAAAAAGACGTAAAAACAAGACGTTTTTAGTCCTGCAATTTCCCCCTCCTTACCCATCCCCCGAAGACTCGCTACCCTGAAAACAGCACCAAATCCCACATTTTCAGGGGATAGCCATGTACAGCTCCAAGATCAAGGAGAGTACATCCCCTTTCTTTACCAACTTGCCAAAGCATGCAACAAGCAATGACCAGCATTGTCAATGAAATTACTGACAATGCCGTCAGAAAACAGCGCCACAAAAAATGACCATGAGAACTTGATTACTGAAAAGGAGGCACTATATGAATCATGCGATATCTGAACCGACAAACAACATCCCTGTTGTGATTACAGGAATTGACTCACGGGTTTCTTCAAGCAGCAGTTCTTTTAGTAGGATGTCAGGGGTGATCTGAAGAGACTTCAGGGTATCGCAGGTAAAGGCCAGCACATCAGCCCCTCCTTCAGGGCGTTTTCACTGCAGCATTAAGGCTACGACTGTCCCCTGTCGAGGGTTCTGTACTGGATCGCCTCTGAGATGTGGCGGCTGCCGATCTCTTCCGCCCCCTCCAGATCTGCCACAGTGCGGGAGACCTTCAGTATCCGGGAATAGGCCCGCGCGCTCAGTCCGAGCCTCTGCATGGCAGTGTCCAGAAGGCGGTGGGCATCATCGGTGAGCCTGCAATGCTTCCTGAGGTGGCGGGTCTTCATCTGGCCGTTGGCGAAAATCCCGTCATCGCTGAACCTCCGCAGCTGCCGCTCCCTCGCCTCAGCCACCCGCTGTCTGATCGAGCCTGAGCCCTCACCTGAATAGTCTGCCGAGAGCTCCCGGTAAGGCACAGCAGGCACGTCGATGTGGATGTCTATCCTGTCCAGGAGCGGGCCTGAAATCCTTGACCTGTAGCGATTTATCATGTTCGGTGTGCAGGTGCACTGATGCCTCGAGTCCCCCAAGTATCCGCAGGGGCAGGGATTCATGGCGGCAACAAGGACGAACTGGGCTGGATAGGTGACGGTGGCCGCTGCGCGGGATACGGTGACAGAGCCGTTTTCCAGGGGCTGCCTCAGCACCTCAAGGACATTCCTCTTGAACTCAGGGAGCTCATCAAGGAAGAGGATGCCGTGATGGGCAAGGGATACCTCTCCGGGCCTGGGGTTCTGTCCTCCTCCGATGAGGGCCACATCTGAGATGGTATGGTGGGGGCACCGGAAGGGCCTGATCGCAAGGAGGGACTGCCCCTCCCTGAGGAGCCCGGCAACACTGTGGATCTTTGTTGTATCCAGGGCCTCATCAAAGGTGAGGGGAGGCAGGATGGAAGGCAGCCTCCTGGCGAGCATGGTCTTGCCGCTCCCCGGCGGGCCAATCATGAGCACGTTGTGAGAGCCTGCTGCTGCAACCTCAAGCGCCCTCTTGGCGTGTTCCTGGCCTTTCACATCAGAGAAATCGTCCTCGTAAAGGGAGCTCTCGGCCATCACCCCGGTGAGATCCACGGTAACGAATGCCCGCCTGCTGATCCCGGCGAGGAACTCCGTCACCTCAGGAAGACTATCCATGGCATAGACCTCTATCCCCTCAACCACCGCGGCCTCTGGTCCGTTTTCCCTGGGGAGGATGATCCCCCTGAGCCCCAGCCTCTTTGCCTCAAGGGCCATGGGCAGAGCGCCGCGTGAAGGTTTGAGCCTACCGTCAAGGGAGAGCTCGCCTGCAATGATGTACTCTGTGAGAGGACCGGGAGGTATGAGCCCCTCAGCGGCGATAATGCCTATGCCTATGGGGAGGTCAAAGGAGGAGCCTTCCTTTTTCAGGTCAGCAGGGGCGAGATTGACGGTGATCTGTTTGAGGGGGAAGTTGAAACCGATGTTTTTGAGCGCTGCTCTGATCCGGTCCTTGCTCTCTTTGACCGCAGCATCGGGGAGGCCCACCATGGAGAAGTGAGGGAGCCCCCGCGCGGTGACATCCACCTCAACTTCTACGAGGTGGGCGTCAATGCCTATGACATAAGCACTGAGAGCCCTGGAAAGCATTCCTCTGCTGGAACCTCTTTTCTATGTCGATAACGATTTCATGCCGTGTCCTGCCCCACTGGGGCGCGATGAGGATGGCGTCAGGCGCTGTGGCAAAGAGCCGCTGAAGGACGATGTCCGGTGAAAGACGTTCAATAAAATCAACGACAAAATCCAGGTACTCCTCGTACCCGAAGGTGTGAAAGGGGTCCTTGATGAACCTGTCGGCCAGGAGGGTATCTTTGACGATCTGGAGCTGGTGGATCTTGAGGAACTCCACAGGGAGCCCTGAAATCTCGTCCGCCATAGCCAGCATCTCCTCCCTGGTCTCTGTGGGGAATCCCACAATGAGATGCGCCCCAGTGTGGATACCCCTTCCCTCTGTCATGGCCAGGGCATTGAGAAAGGTCTGATAATTATGCCCCCTGAGGATGTACCTGAGGGACTTGTCATAGGTGGACTGGACACCGTATTCCACGAGGATGAAGTGTTCCCTGGCCAGCTCCTGCAGGAGGGCTATCTTCTCCTCATCAATGCAGTCCGGCCTGGTGCCGATGGCGAGGCCGATCACCGAAGGGACTGAAAGCGCTTCACGGTAAAGGGCCTCCAGCTCTTCCACAGGGGCATAGGTATTGGTATAGGGCTGGAAGTAGACGAGGAATTTTTTGGCCTTGTACCTCCTGGTGAGGTACTGCATGCCGTTGCTGATCTGCTCGGTTATGGGGGTCTCGGGCTTGCACCGTGAAGGCCTGAAACTGTCATTGTTGCAGTATATGCAGCCTGACACACCGAGAGTGCCGTCCCTGTTGGGGCAGGTAAAACCGGCGTCTACATTCACTTTATAGACAATGGCGTCGAATTTTCTCTTGAGATAGGGGCCGAAGGCGTTATACCGTTGTTGCATCCATAATTATTCCCCTTTGTTTCCCTACATGTCAAATGCTGTCCTTGCCTGTCCGGGAGGAGGCAGGCAAAGGCCTTTGTTGCAATTCCTATGGATTCGGTTTTTTATCTGGTATAATTAGCATACATTTTATTTTGTCAGGAGGATTTTTATGAGCATTGCCGGTCTTAAGGATGTCATCGAGATCAAAGACGGATCCCTTACTGTAAAGGACAAAGCAAAGGTCAGGGATATGATGGACGGCCTTATCTACGATGCAGTCTTTGAGCCTGATGATGAAAAGAGGAAGGCCCTTTTCGTCCTCGTCAAAGAGGTCTCAAAGGCCTGCGGAGCCATCCCCGCCTCCATCCAGGGTCTCTATGAGGAGATGGGAAAGAATTATCCCGGATTCACTGTCCCTGCCATCAACGTCAGGGGGCTTACCTATGATGTGGCAAGGGCCATCTTCAGAAAGGCCATGGAAATGAAGGTTGGCGCCTTTATCTTCGAGATCGCCAGGTCAGAGATAGGCTACACCAAGCAGAAGCCCCTGGAGTACTCCACCGTTGTCCTTGCAGCAGCGGTGAAAGAGGGGTACGAAGGGCCTGTCTTCATCCAGGGAGACCACTTCCAGCTGGTGAGGAAGAACTATCTCAGCGGACCTGACCTGGAGACAAACTATGTAAAAGGTCTTGTCCAGGAGGCGGTTGAGGCGGAGTTCTACAACATAGACATAGACTCCTCCACCATTGTTGACCTCGACAAGCCCACCACAAAGGAGCAGCAGAGGCCGAACTTCGAGAGAACTGCCGAGATGACTGAGCTGATCCGGCAGGTCCAGCCCGCAGGCGTCGATGTCTCCATCGGCGGAGAAATCGGTGAGATCGGCGGCAAGAACAGCAACCCCGATGAGCTGAAGGCCTACCTCGAAGGCTTCCGTGAGACCTTCAAGGGGATGAAGGGACTGAGCAAACTGAGCGTCCAGACAGGCACGAGCCACGGCGGTGTGGTCATGCCCGACGGCAGCCTCGCCCAGGTGAAGATCGATTTCGACACCCTCAAGGTTCTCTCCGAGATGGCAAGGAAGGATTTCGGACTCTCCGGCTGCGTCCAGCACGGCGCATCCACCCTCCCTGAGGAGGCCTTCCACATGTTCCCCGAGACAGGCACCTCTGAGGTCCACCTGGCCACAGGGTTCCAGAACATCATCTTTGACAGCGCCAATCTCCCTGCCGACTTCAGGAACGAAGTCTACTCCTTCATCAAGACAGAGTACGCCAAGGAATGGAAGGAAGGCCAGACAGAGGAGCAGTTCATTTACAGCACCAGGAAGAAGGGCTTCGGCCCCATCAAGAAGAAATGGTGGGATCTCTCCGCTGCGGTGAAGGCCCCCATAATGAAGGAGCTTGAGGACAGGTTCGGCCTTCTCTTCGACAAGCTCAAGGTGGGCAACACCATGGAAATCGTTCACAGGACGGTGAAGCCCGTGGCTGTGAAAAAGGAGATCAACACCGCCCTCCTGGGCCTTTAGCATCAAAAGGCTGGGGCTGGGGAGAGGATGAAAAACAGCCTCTTCACCAGGAAAACCGCGGCAGCCCCTTTCCGACAGCCGCATAAAGACAGCCCCCTCGTTGTTTGAGGGGGCTTCTTCACAATCAATGACCGGTCATCAGGAGGCCGGACCTTTTCTCCCCTATCTCTACCGTATAAGGAGGTTCTATGGCACGAGTCTATTTACTGGTAAATGTCCTGCCCGGAAAGGAGACATCCATCCGTGACACCATGAGGGGCATCAAAGGGATTATAACCGCTGATATCGTTACAGGACCATTTGACATCATCGCTGTGGCCGAGGGAAAAGATACGGACGAAATCTTCTCAAGGGTCCTGATGAAGACAAGGAAAATCAAAGGTCTCAACAGAACTGAAACCATCATTGCAGTGGAGTAAGAGATGACAGACAAGAGTGAGGACAGAAGACAGAGCAACAGACTACAGATATGAGCGGAGCGAAAAAACAAACTTTAGCTGCGGTGTTTTGTTGTGATCTGACTTCTGTCCTCTGTCTTCTGGCTTCTGCCCGGCCATGAACGATTTCGAACGGTCGGAGAGGCTGAAGGAGGCCCTGGAGGCGCTCCATGAGGTGAACAAGAGATGCCCTCTCATTGTAGAAGGCAAAAGGGACCGCCTCGCCCTGAGAAAAATCGGGTTTACCGGTGAGATCATCACCCTTCACGGCGGCAAGGGAGTCTATGAATTCTGTGAGGACCTGGCTGAACAGTACGAGAGGGTCATTCTCCTCATGGACTGGGATGAAAGGGGGGAATCGCTCCAGAAGACCCTCTCCTCCCACCTGCGGGGGATGTGGGAGGAGTTCAATCCCCTCAGGGAACTGATCAAAATCCTCTGCCAGAAGGATATCCGTGAAATAGAAGGGATCCCCAAGCTCCTGGAAAGACTCGCCGGGGAAGAGGTAACGATCAGCACTGAGGAGGAATAGAGTCGCAAGCTGTTGCACGCCGGAAAATTTCAGATAGGAGATCGAAGGAGAAAAAATGAAGCTTCCTGCATTTGTTGTTGCCCTCTGCCTGATAGTCAGTCTTATTGCCCCCCTGAAAGAGGCCTCTGCCTCTGACTGGATTGAGACATCAGGAGATATCGGGATGGTCGCTATCCCGGCCACAGCTGCAATCCTGACCCTCTGCAGAAACGACAGGGATGGGAGCCTCCAGTTTATCGAGACCTTCGCAACAGCGGCAGCAACAACCCTCGCCCTCAAGTACGCGATCAAAGAGAGACGCCCCAATAATGAAGGTGAGCACTCCTTTCCCTCCTTCCATACCGCCTCTGCCTTCGCAGGCGCCGGATTCATCCAGCAGAGATACGGCTGGAAAGAAGGCGCCCTGGCATACGCTGCTGCGGCCTTTGTCGGCTACAGCCGGATAGAAGCGAGGAAGCACTATTTCAAGGATGTCCTCGGAGGCGCGGCAATCGGCGTTTTATCGAGCCTGATCTTCACAACGCCCTTTGTTCCCAAGGATGTATCCATAACCCCTGTGGCCGGGCAGGATTTCAACGGCCTCATCATCAGCAAGAGGTTTTAGTCTCTCCATCAGATACTGCCGCAAAAGGGCTGAAGGCATACCTTCAGCCCTTTTTTCAGAACGCTCTGCAGCGCCCGGGAATCCCTCACCCGGCATGGGCCCGACAAAATCCCCTTGACAAGAAAAACCGGTATAGTGTACATATGTATACATGAACCTAACAAAGAGACAGGAACAGATACTGGGCTTCCTCAGGGAATATTTCCGGCAGCATGGCTACCCTCCCACATTCAGGGAGATAGGGGAACGGTTCGGATTTCTCTGGACAGCAGCCAAAGGCCACCTCAGGGCCCTGGAGAA
>JBAZFD010000010.1:0-17421 GCA_041653575.1 Thermodesulfovibrionales bacterium | reverse complement strand
CCCGTACAAGGGGCGAGTCGTAGATGCGGACACTGGGCAGCCGATTTAGGGCGCTGTTGTTCTTGGGGTCTGGTATACGGAGATGCCTACCCCTGCGGGGGGAGTGAGCAAGTACCATGATGCCATGGAGACGGTTACAGACAAAAACGGCAACTTTGAGATCAGGGGGCAGGGTCTGCTGCTTTTCAGTATGGTGGAGCCTATGATGATTCTGATATTCAAGGCAGGCTATGAATATATCGGCACGGATTATTGGGATTCATTCAAGGCTGGTCAGCCGCTCCCGAAGAAAGTCATATGGGAACGTGATCGGGCTGTCATACGGATAGGGAAGCTGACGATGGAAGAGCGAATAAAGCAAGGTGATCCGCCTGATCCTCCTGCCGAAGCGTCATATGGGAAAGTGAAGCTGCTACTTCAGGAAATCAATAGAGATAGAGCTGAACGTGGGTTAAGACCACGCCAAATTTGGGGAGGTAGGCAGTTATGAAACGAGTGTTTTATTTGAGTCTAACCCTTTTTGTAGCGCTCACTTCAATTATTTGTCACAATGCTTTCCCTTGGGATAATGAAGTAACTCATAGAGATCTTTCTGGATTTGCGGCTGATTTCTCAGTGTTAAGCCTGTCAAAAGGTAATTATTTAAGCAAGATTGGTTTTAAAGAAGGTCTGAGTGAATTTTTGAAATGGGGTTCCTCTGAAAGAACAGTTAAAAAATGGCTTCACGAGGGTGCCTATCGCGAAGACGAGGGCAATTTATGGGAAATGAAATTTAACACGGCCAGGTTTAACAATCATTTTCATAATCCGCTGAGAGCAGCTGTGAACTGGAATATTGCTGGCTTGGACGATTATGTGTCTATCCCACCTTTTTTTGTTTTCGGAGAGTCGGCGCTATTATGGGCTCAGGACGGCATAAGGCAGTCAGATTTTCGTAATAGCCAAAGTGAGTGGGATTGGTCGTGGCAAACCATCAGAATGTATTTTTACAGGGCCTTGACCTCCGTAACCGATGCTGAGAGACAAGAGTATTTTGCCAGGACCTTCAGGGGCCTGGGTCACCAGATGCACCTCATACAGGACATGGCAGTGCCAGCCCATGTCAGAAACGACGCTCATCCTTTGGATTCAATGATGAAATGGGTCGGCACTTACCTCTTTGAGTCATGGGCCGCAAAAAAATAGTACCCTTATCAAGGGCTTTGCCAGCAGCCCGCAATTCCCTGCAGTGGCGCTGGATACATCAAAGGGCAGTCTCTCTCCGATCACGCAGTTTATTGATGCGGATCAATACAATTCAGGCACTGCGCCATCGGTAAGCCTTGCATGGGGACTATCGGAATATACAAATTCAAATTTTGTGAGCGATGACACGATATTTACTGAGAATTTTGATTCGAACCACAGACATTATTTCCCCTATCCGAGATACAGCACACAATGCTACCAGTTGTTTGATTCAGTGAATACTGACACCTGGAAAGAGACGACGTACTTAAACAAGGTTTGTGACGGAGAGAAGATCAAACACTTTGCCGTTGCAGGCCCCTTATTCAAATATCTCTTGTTTTTTCCTTCAATCCAACGAACGAGGGTCAAGCTCGACTCGAAAACATACCAAAACTACGCCGAAAAGCTCATACCGCGCGCCGTGGGATATCCCGCCGGGCTGCTGGATTATTTTTTCAGGGGAGAGTTGGGGGTAAAGGTAATTCCGGTGTTCACAGGCAATGTCCTTGGCGGCTTGTCTCTTGAGGTCAGGAATTATACCTCCACCAGGGAGCCCCTGAGCAACGGCTATTTTGTCTTGGGGTACAACTTCACGAGAAAGAGCGACGGGGCCAGGTTTTACGGCGCCATCCCCTCTGTAATCAGCATGAATAATCTGGGTGTCGCGCAGCTTCCTTACGGGAAAAATGCAGACGGTTCGGACAATGACAACAAAATCGTGATTTTCTTCACCTCTTTCCCCCACTCCATTACCGTGGAGGAATACCCCTCAGCGACCTTCAGTCTTGCCTACTTCGGAGAGCTGGGGGCGGAAAAACCTCTTGTCTCCCCTATTGGGACTGCTATGAGCCTGGGAGCGGTAATAGGCAAGGTTTTCAAGGGAGGGAAAATCCTTTTTAACGAAGAATGGGACAATGGCCTTACAGGAAACTACCAGTGGTGTCACGGTGTCAATGAGCCTGACAGCATCAATATAAGCAATTTCATTGAAGAGGGAGACCTGATAAAGGACAATAACCGCAGTTCCGATTACCTCAAGGCCCATCTGAACCAGACACTGTTGAGCGCTAATTTTTCTCAATGCAATACAGATAATACCCTGCCGATTACGATCACCAGGGACACCCACCTTCAGTTTAAGATTGATGCAATGACCATAACAAACCCTCCTGTATCGGGCGACGGATCGGTAACGCAGTATCAGGGATTATGGCTGAACTTCAGCGGAGGAGTTTCCTTGCAATTATCGCTTCCGGGTCAGTTCCTTACGTATCCCAGTACCGGTAATTACACCTTTTCTCCAGGTGGGAGCACGAGTGGAAACATATACGACATGCTCCGGCAGGTGGGGCTCCCTGTATCGGAGCCTCTGACATTACGGAGCATTAACCTCGTGCAGCAGCTTCTCCAGCATGACATTGAGAACGGCGATTGCAACCAGCACATGGAGATGGACTTCATACGGATTGTTGACGCCAAGCCGATAGAGTAGGTCTTGCAGAACTATTTCCTGGTTCAAGGATGAAGCATTTCTTTTGAAATGCCTCTGTCCTTGAATTTGCAGGAAAAATTTGGGGTCTCTTTCTGAGAAGGGAGGATTCCTCTCAAATTACCGGTATCATGAGACTTGGTAAACCGCTCAAATCAGCCTCCATGAAGGGTTTAGCAGGTCTGAGGATTTTGAGATTTTTCTTGACAAATAGCCCCCTTCATGGTATTTTTTTAGCAAATCTTTTGTTTTCAATACTTTCACGACGAAGGGGGGATTAAAGGTATGACAAAGGCGGAACTGATCGACAAGATCGCAGCATCATCAAATCTCACGAAGACTGATGCGTCAAATGCCCTCGATGCAACCATCAACGCCGTCAAGGCGGCCCTCAAGAAGGGGCAGAAGGTTACCCTCGTAGGTTTCGGGACCTTCTCCGTCTCCAAAAGGAAGTCCAGGAAGGGGCGCAACCCCAGGACAGGTGAGGAGATCAAGATCCCTGCAACAAAGGTCCCCAAGTTTACAGCAGGAAAGACCCTGAAGGACGCTGTAAAATAAGATCTTTTTCATTCAGAGAGGCGGAGGTGGCAAGGGCCACCTCTTTTTTTCTGAACAGCTCAGCAAGGAGCCGTTATGCTGGCACAGTTTAGCATCGTTCCTGTCGGAGCAGGGAGCAGTCTCAGCGGCCAGCTGGCCTCGGTGCTGAAGCTTGTGGATGGGAGCGGCCTGCCCTACAAGCTCAATCCCATGGGCACCGTAGTGGAAGGGGACTGGGATGAGATCATGGGTCTCATCAAAAGCTGCCGGAACGAGATCATGAAGGAACAGGAGAGGGTCCTTATATCCATTTCCATTGATGACAGGAAAGGGATGCCCAACAGGATAGAGGCAAAGATCTCATCCCTGGAGGAAAAGGTCGGTAGAACCCTGAAAAAGTAAGCTTTGTTGTATCATTACCTATGACCGATATCAGGAATATAAATAAAATACTTGCCGCTGTTGACCTCGGAGCCGAGACCGAAAGGGTCCTTTCCTACGCCCTATGGCTTGCAGGCGTCGGAGGTGACGTTGCGCCTGAACTGGATCTCCTCTATGTCATTGACTATGCCCTTACACCGCCCTCCTATCTCTCTGCCTACCTGGAGAAGGAGAAGGAGCGGGAGGAGAAGGAGCTGGAGGAGTGGGAGAAGCGGCTGCGGGGAAGGGGAGTTGCAACAGCCCACAGGACAGCCCTGGGGAGACTGGTGGAGACATTCCATAAGTCCATAGAGGAGATGAGCGCCGACATTATGGTCCTCGGTTACAACTCCCACCTCATACGTCCCAGCAGTTCGGAGAGGCTTATAAAATCCCTCCAGGTGCCCATGCTTGTGGTGAGGGGCGAAAAGGCAGAGAAGGCGACTATCGGTTCTGTTGCGGTGAAGAGGATTGTCTTTGCCACGGACTTTTCCGAGCCTGCCCTGAAGGCCATGGATACTGCCCGGTCCCTTGCTGAGGCTGCCTCTGCCGAGGTTGTGGTTGTCCATGTGGCGTCACGCCAGGATCTGGAAAAGGCGGTCCGTTCCTGCCAGGAGCCCGAGGCGGAGACCTGTCGCAGGAATGCGGTCAGGGAGGCAGAGGAAAGACTGGCTTCCCTCCTTTCCGGCTGGGAAGGGGTTGAGGGAGTCGTCACGATGGGAGAGCCCTATGAGGCGATCAATGAGACAGCAAAGGAGAGGGGGGCTGATCTGATAATTATGGGTGCACGAGGTCTTTCGTATATGAAGGGAATAGTCCTGGGAAGCGTTTCAGAGTCTGTGGTGAAGTCCTCCCCCTGCCCTGTCATGATTATCCACTGAAGCCATGCAGGATATCTTTCTTCTCGTCATCAGTCTCCTTATGATCCTTGCCAGCGCCGAGTTCTTCACCAACGGGGTGGAGTCTCTCGGCAGAAAGCTCAATCTCTCACAGGCTGTTGTGGGCAGCCTCCTTGCAGCTGTAGGCACCGCCCTTCCTGAAACCATACTGCCCATGGTGGCCATACTTGTCCACGGCGGTGCCTCTGCT
The DNA here is from genome assembly GCA_041653575.1 of Thermodesulfovibrionales bacterium. GTDB lineage: Bacteria > Nitrospirota > Thermodesulfovibrionia > Thermodesulfovibrionales > Dissulfurispiraceae > JBAZFD01. Next base: position 12,656 of record JBAZFD010000010.1, on the reverse strand, counting down.
GAAGAGATCGGCGTGGGTGCCATCCTCGGCGCGCCTTTCATGCTCGGCACTCTGGCATTTTTCCTTGTGGGGCTCTCTGTCCTTATCAGCTATCTCAGGAAGAAGAGGGAGCGGTTCGAGCTCCATGTAGAGGTGGGGACCATGAGGCGGGATATCCTCTTTTTTATCGCCATGTACAGTACTGCCATTTTTCTCCCCATGCTCTTCGATGGAGGGCATACCTTCATAGCCATACTCCTTGTTATCGGGTATATAGTCTATGCTTATCTGACTTTCCAGGGCGAGAGCGGCGATATCATGCACGCCGATGAGCTCTATTTCGCGCGGGTTATCAGGCGTCTGACAGGATCGGCTGCAACAGCAGAGACAGCAGGTATCCCCCTTATCAGCTTCCAGGTCCTTGTTGCCCTCTCCCTTATGGTCGGCGGGGCACATGTGTTCGTAGGGAGTCTCGGCACCCTTTCGGCAGCCTGGGGGATGAACCCCATGCTCTTCGCTCTCCTGGTGGCCCCTGTGGCAACAGAGCTCCCTGAGAAGTTCAACAGCGTCTCCTGGACCCTGAAGGGAAGGGACACCCTGGCAATGGGGAACATCACCGGCGCCATGGTCTTTCAGTCCACCTTCCCTGTCTCCGTGGGACTGCTCTTTACCGACTGGAAGGTGACAGGTCTTCCCCTCTTTTCAGCTATCCTCGCCCTTGTCTCAGCCCTGCTGGTCCTCGGTGAGCTCTCTGTCAGAAAGAAGGTCTCTCCTGCCACCATCATCATAGGAGGGGCGCTTTACATCGTTTACGCAGTGGTAATAATCTTCGGCTCCTGAGGGGCAATCCAGGCCTTTTTCAGGATGCTCCAGCGTTCTCTCCCTGTCGCTGCTCGGAACCGATTCCCCGGTTTTGCTGCAGATCACTTTTTTCCTTCCATCTGCTTCAGCTCCCTCGTGAGGAAGAAGTTCAGGACCGTCCTTATTCCGACAATTGCCGCAAGCTGGCCGATGTCCTGCCAGGTGGGGGATATGGCGGTCTTGAGGATGTCAGCGGCGATAAGGAATTCAAGGCCGAAAGAGAGCGAATGGCCGAGGTGGTTCCTGCTTTCCGCTGCCGCGCGGTAGTCCGTTTTAACGAGAAGTGTTTTTTTCAGGTAGACCAGCAAAGCGCTGACAATACCTGAGATGATGAGGATGACTGCAATCCCCTCAGAGAGGGTTGCGGTATAATGAGCCACTGTTTTCACCATTTCCTGCACCGGCATGACCACCTCCTGCTATCATCTTGTCCTCTGTGCGCCTGTCTCCGCCTGCGGGCAGGATTGTCACTTCACGGTCTTGCCGGTTCAGCCAGCAGCTGTTTCAGCTCCTCGCCATCAATGATCTCCTTTTCTGAGAGTATAGCTGCTATCTTCCTGATCTCTGCGAGCCGCTCCCTGATTATGGATCCGGCCTTTTCATAGGATTCGGCGAGTATCGCCCTCACCTCGGTGTCTATCTCCCTTGCTGTTTCTTCGCTGTAGTCCCTGGGCTGATTCCCCGGCATATCGAGGAAGAGGGGCCTGCCCCTGTCAAAGGAGAGGGGCCCGAGCTTTTCGCTCATGCCGTATGCCCTGACCATGCTCATCGCCATATCCATCGCCCTTTCCAGGTCGTTTCTCGCGCCTGTTGAGACCTCGCCGAATATGATATCCTCTGCTGCCCTGCCGCCGAGCAGGACGGCTATCCTGTCGAGGAGCTCCGACTTTGTGAGCAGGTATCTCTCCTCGGAGGGCAGCTGCATGGTGTAGCCTAGGGCTGCTATTCCCCTGGGAATGATCGAAACCCTCCTGACAGGGTCTGCATGGGGAAGGACGCTTGCAACTATGGCATGACCGCACTCGTGATAGGCAACGATCTCTTTTTCCTTTTTGTTGATTACCCTGCCCTTCTTTTCCAGCCCTGCCACCGATCTCTCTATGGCCTCTTCAAAGTCTGCCATTGCCACGGCTCCCTTGTTCTTTCTTGCTGCGAGGAGGGCCGCTTCGTTCACCACATTTGCTATGTCTGCACCTGCCATGCCTGGGGTCATGGATGCCAGCACCGCGATCTCCACGTCAGGGGAGAGCTTCACCTTTTTGGCATGGACCCTGAACACAGCCTCTCTCCCCCTGAGATCAGGCCTGTCCACCACAACCTGCCTGTCGAACCTGCCAGGCCTCAGGAGCGCCGGGTCGAGGATCTCAGGCCGGTTGGTTGCGGCTATGAGGATGACACCCTTTTTAGAATCAAAGCCGTCCATCTCGGTGAGGAGCTGCGTGAGGGTCTGTTCCCGCTCGTCAACACCTGAGACAGGGCCTCCGCCCCGCGCCCTTCCCAGGGCATCGATCTCGTCAATGAAGATGATGCAGGGCGCCATCTTTTCCGCCTGCCTGAAGAGGTCTCTCACCCTTGCTGCTCCCACTCCAACAAACATCTCCACAAAGGCGGAGCCGCTGAGGCTCAGGAATGGGGCCATTGCCTCCCCGGCCACTGCCTTGGCGAGAAGGGTCTTTCCTGTGCCTGGCGGTCCCACGAGGAGGACCCCCTTCGGGATCTTTCCTCCCAGGAGCTGGAATTTCCGGGGAGTTTGCAGGAACTCTATGATCTCCTTCAGCTCTTCCTTTGCTTCGTCGACGCCTGCCACATCCGCGAAGCTGACCTTTGTCTCCCCCTCCACATAGACCTTAGCCTTGCTCTTTCCGAGGGACATGAGCCCTTCTCCTCCTGCGCCCATCTTTTTCATGATGAAACCCCAGAGGAGAAGGAAAATGGCTATGGGCGCAATCCATGAGATGAGGGTCCTGAACCAGGTGACCTCCTGTTTCGCATAATACCGTATCCCCTTTTCGTCCATTTCCCTTGTCAGGCCGGGGTCGTCCATCCTGACAAGAAAGAATACCTTTGCGCGCCTGAGCCTTTCCGTCTCCTCCCGGTTTTCCGGATTCCTTATCGAGGCAAGCCTCTCCTGTGAGCCGGGAAGTAAATAGCCACGGATGGTGTCGCTCGCCACCGCCACGTCATTGATGAGCCCTTCCTTCAGAAGGAGCTTGAACTCGCTGTAGGCCACGGTTTCGTATTCGCGGACGAGCAGGTACCTTTGCAGGACGAAGATTGCTGTCATGGCTATGAGAAAGTATATGATGCTGAATCTCACTCTTCGTGTCATGATGGTCTCATCTCCCTTTTTGCCCTTTGAGGGGAAGCACGATCTTTGCTTCTGTCCCCTCGCCGGGCCGACTGTATATGTAGATTTTTCCGTTGTGGCCTTCTATGATCTTTTTTGCTATGGGCATCCCGAGGCCTGTCCCCTCTCCTTTTGTGGTGAAGAAAGGGATAAAGATGTTGTTTGCCGTTTCCCTGTCCATTCCTGCTCCGTCATCCTTTATGGCAATCATCACATACTCCTTTTCAGATGTGACGGTGACTGCCACAGTCTGTTCTTTCTGTGATGCCTCTATGGCATTGGTGACAAGATTCACCAGAGCCCTTTCCAGCTGAAAGCTGTCCACAGAGGCCTTTATGGGTTCCGGCGGCAGCTGGAGGGATATGGCGACCCCATCGGTCTCTGCTTTTGTCATGCAGGCGGTGAGAGACTGGCTGATCACTTCCCTGATGTCCTTTTCAGCTGTGTCGAGCTGAAGAGGTTTTGCAAAATCCAGCACTTCATGGACGATTTTCAGCATCGCCCTGGCAGCGTCCATGATGTACTGCATGGCATTTTCAGGGTCTTCCTTCCCTTCCAGGTATCTCCTGCCGAAACCGAGGATGGTGATGAGGGGGTTTTTGAGGTCATGGACAATGGTGCTTGCCATCTGGCCGATGAGGGCGAGGTAATGCTCCTTGTCCATCTGCTCCCTGTTCCTTCTGTCCCTGTTGATGAGGACACCTGCAAGGAAGCCTACGATTCCGAGAAAGGTGAGCTGGACAAGCCTGTTTGCCTCGAAGATGAAATCTCCTGTCCAGTGAAGGGCCATCCAGGGGGCATAGAGGGCGACTACCAGCAGGAAGCTGAGAATGGCGCCTTTGAGCCCGAAAACGAGGGCGGCGAAGAGGACGGGGATATAGTACAGCTCCCGGTATATGTCATGGAGGATAAAGATCTTCGGTATGGTGGAATAGTGGAGGTATGAGGTAAAGAGGGTGAAGCCGATGATAAAGGCGACAGCGAATTTTCTGTTCTCCAGCGAGCCGCCCCCTTGTGCCATTGTATTCTGTCCTCCATCCGGGCCGGAGCGAGTCTCTGTCCTGACGCCCTTCTGTGCCGTGAAAGTTTAAAGGGAGCTCCGGCTCAGCACAGGGCCGGAGCGACAAAACAGGCCATCACAGATATAACCCAGTGAGTTCTATTTAATTCTATCCCAAATCAGGGAAAATGAATATTCTATCTCCGATGTATAGTGGTTTGCCGGTGACGGCGATTCAGGGCTTTACGGAAGATTGCGGGATGTGGTGGAGGGGCCTGAGGGGTATCTCTATTTCCTTACCAACAACAGGGACGGCAGGGGTGAGCCCAGGGAGGGAGATGACCGAATATACAGGATCATCCCTCCCTGAGGAGTTCTTACTGCGCTGTGTATTTCCCCACTGCCTTTTTCGGCCTCTTCGCCACATCAGGCACCATGATATCCTTGTCTGAGAAGACTTCCCTTGGTGTTACCCCCCTGCCGTAGAAGGACTCAAGGCTGTCATAATCCACCTGGAGAGATGCGCCTTCAAGAGAGATCCCGGCAAAAAGACCTTTGCTCCTGGAGTAGGAGTATATCTCTGCCTTGAGCTGGATGTCTGTCCCTGCCTCGGCATGTCTTCCCACAGGACCGGCGGCAATACTGGCATCGGCCCCGAGGGTGAACTTGCCGTTGACGATGTTTTCCACGCCCCTCCTGCTCTTGAATACCAGGATGATGTCCGTGGACTGGGCCCCGATCTGCCAGCCTATGCTCCCGCCCGTAATGGAGATGAAGAGGGGATTGCTCCATTCATTTTTCTCTTCCCTGAGCATGACAACGCCGGTGCCGTACCTGCCGCCGAGGATAAAGGCAGCCTTGATCACGTTGGGGATGATGGCGATCCCCTCTGCGTTGTTGAGCAGAGCAGGCGGAATTCCCTGCTCAGGGATTTCCATAACCTGTTCAAAGGCCTCCAGTGAGTCGAGGACCTTGTTTTCCTCCTCAATGGCTGAGGCCCGGGCCTGCATGGGCAGGAAGGACAGTGCAGTAATAAGGACAGTGATGAGAATTGCGGCTTTTTTCATGGTCTCCTCCTTGAGATAGATCGGTATATCATTCATGCTGCTTATTCCGGCAATAATCAGCGCCCTCTCTCCAGAGCTTTTCTGAGAAAGCCCTTGAGTTCTTCGGGGCTGTAAAGAGGCTCGTAGCACTCCGACTTCAGGCAGGGGAGTATGTACCCCCTGTCCTCTTCATAGGCGACGGTCAGGTAAGGATAGGGAAAAGCCCTGGCTGCATCTGCCAGGCTCCCCTCAGGAGCGGAGTACACCGCGAGCCTGAGCATCCTGAAAAAGGTCTCCACTGCGACGAGGTACTGCCCGGCTGCAAGGCCTATCCCACGGACCCTTTGGGAGAAGGCCTGCAGGGTCTTTTCAGCCTCCCTGAGATAAGCCTCTTTCCCGGTGAGATGGAAGAGCTTGCAGAGGAGGATCACTGCAAGGGAGTTCGAAGAGGGATGGGGAATGTCCTCAATTGCCTTGATCCTTACGCCCAGCACATTGCCTTCCGTGTCGAAGAAGCCTCCTCTCTCCTGGTCCAGGAATTTTACCATGGAGAGCCCCATGATCTCTTCTGCCTTCTCTTTGAACCTCAGGATGCCCGTCGCCTCATAGGCAGCAATGCAGGCCTCTGTGAGATAGATGTAATCGTCGAGAAGCCCCTGGACCCCAGGGGCGTGGAGGATCGCCGACTCAGTAGTATGCTCCAGGAGGATCCGGTCAAGGCTCTTCAGGCCGAACTCCCGCAACTCGTCATCCCCAAATGACCTGCAGGCCCTGAAAAATGCGGAGATTGCCATGCCGTTGAGGGATGTGTAGAGCGTCCTGTCAATAAAGGGGGGCTCCCTCAGTGCCCTTGCACGGAGGAGCTTTTCCTTGCCGCTCCTGATGAGCTCCCGGACAATCGCCTCCTCCCTTGCCGTCATTTTTGCTATCTCAGGGATCTCTCTGGATACGAAGAGGACCCTTTTGGCCTTGTTATGATGCATGGCTCCTTTTTCATGGAAGAGGTGGAGGGCAATCACCTGGTACTCCTCGTCGGTGAGGAGCTCCTTCAGTTCCTCAACCTTCCAGGTAAAATACCCGCCTTCGTCTTCAGGGGTGAGATCGGCATCCTGGCTTGCATAGAACCCTCCCTCAGGGTCTGTGAGGACCTCCCGGAAAAAAACTATGATTCCTTCGGCAGTCTCTTTGAATGCCTGATCTCCTGTGGCCATGTATGCGTCGGTATAGTTTCTGAGGAGCCAGGCATTGTCGTCGGTCATCTTCTCGAAGTGGGGGATGATCCATGCCTCGTCTGTGGCATAGCGGTGGAAGCCTCCGCCGACCTGGTCATGAAATCCTCCCTTTGCCATGGCTGTGAGGGTCTTTGTGACTGCCGCGGCAACCTCTTCCTCCCCGGTGAGGGCATACCGGTTGATGAGGAGCTCCATTGCCCCGGGCATGGGAAACTTGGGCGCCCTCCCGAAGCCTCCGTTCTGGGGATCAAACTCCGCAAGGATGGCCTGAGTCCCCTCATCCAGGAGCCCTTTGCTGATCTCTCCGCCTGGAAAGGAGGTTTGCCTGAGGGTTGCCATGAGCTCCTGCGTATAGGCCTCAACAGTGCTCTTCCTGTTTTTGTAAAAGGAGGAAATGGTGATGAGAACCTTCCTGAAGCCCGGTCTCCCCATCACCTCCTCAGGAGGGAAATAGGTTCCCCCGAAGAAAGGGCTCCCTTCAGGGGTGAGAAAAACCGTGAGGGGCCAGCCTCCGCTGCCTGTTATGGCTGCAACGAGCTGCTGGAACCTCCTGTCTATGTCGGGCCTCTCGTCCCTGTCCAGTTTGATGCAGATGAAATCCCTGTTGAGTATCTCTATGATCTCCCTGTTTTCAAAACACTCCCTTGCCATCACATGGCACCAGTGGCACCAGACAGCGCCGGAACTGAGGAGAACAGGCTTGTCCTCCTTTTTTGCCTTCTCGAAGGCCTCATCAGACCAGGGGTACCAGTCTATCTCCTGATAGGCGGAATGCCTGAGGTAGGCAGCCCGCTCATTGGCAAGCCTGTTCATGCTGTTCTCAGGTTCATGCCTTTTTATCCCTGGAGGCCTTCAGGACCCTGATGGTTTCGCGCATAAAGGCAGGAAGGTCTGAGGGTTGACGCGAGGTGACGAGTTTTCCATCCACCACAACCTCCTTGTCCTCATAGAGGCCGCCTGCCTCTTTCATTTCAGCCGCCACTGAGCTGTAGCAGGTCGCGCGCCTGCCCCTGATGAGCCCTGCCGAGATCAGTGTCTGAGCGCCGTGACATATGGCTGCCACAGGCTTGTTCTCCTGAAAGAACCGGCGCGCGATATCCAGGGCGGCCTGCTGCTTTCTCACCGCCCCAGGCGCCTTTCCGCCGGGGAGGATGAGGAGGTCATATTCTCCGGGGTCAACTTCCTCCAGGGTCTTGTTCGCCTCCACCTCATAGCCGTGCTTCCCTTTTATCTTTCCCTTTGCCATGGATGCTATATCCACGGTGATCCCCTCTTCCCTGAGCCGGTAGAAGGGGACGAGGAGCTCTGTGTCCTCGAAGTTGTCTGCGCTGATCATCAATGCCTTCATCGTTTTCCGTTACGCCTCGCCTCCGATATAGGCCACCGCCTCTTCTCCCGGTTTGGGAAGCCCGGCGATCTTCCATGCCTTCAGGGGCTCCATGAACTCCTCGCGGACGCATTCCTTGCTCTGGTGGATGTTTTTACAGACCGCCTGCAGGACGGGGAAGGAGTTGTAACGCCGGTAATAGTCCCTCATGAACCTGAGGATATCAATCCTTTCGGGAGTGAGCTCATCAACTCCTTCCTTCTCAGCCAGTGCGCAGGCCACCTTTTCATTCCAGTCATCAAATGTGGCCAGATAGCCTTCATCATCCACCTTTATCTTCAGATCACCATATTCTATAACAGCCATTTGCCACCTCCCTGTGTTGATTGTGTTTTCCGTTAGTTCCTTTCTTTGTCTGCTATGCATGGAGCTTTCTGATCTCAGCGAGAGCCCTTTCATAGTCAGGGGGATCTGTAATCTCAGTCGAAGCGGACGAAGTCTGAGATCCCGCGCCGATAGGCCCTCGGCAGAAGGGTGATTCCTGCCTTCAGATACCCCACAGCTATGAGCATGGGGATAATCTTGTCCTCTCCTATCCCGAAATCCCTCTTTATGCAGTCTTCATCAATGCCGTCCATGGGGTGCGTTTCCAGGCCGAAGGCCTTTGCCGCCAGCATAAGGTTTATGGCGAAGAGGGCGGCGTTCTTTACGGCAAAGAGTTTTCTTTTCAGGCTCTCGGGGCTACCGTAGAGGTTTTTGGTCATGTCACCATAGATCCCCCTCATTTCCGGCTGCATGTATCCCAGTTTCTGCCAGCTGTCAAGGACCTCTTTCAGATTTTCTTCCACCCCAAGGGGGTCGGCAACAATAATGAGGACTGCTGAGGCCTCTTCCACTTTGGGCTGGTTCATGGCGCACTGCCTCAGAAATTTTTTCCTTTCAGGATCCTTCACCACCACCACCTTCCAGGGCTGGAGATTGAAGGAGGAAGGAGAAAGATTGGCAATTTCAAGGAGGCCTTTCAGCGTCTCCTCAGGGATCTCCCTCCCAGGCTCGAAGAAGTTTACAGACCGCCTTTCCTGAATTGCGGTAATCAGATCCATAGAAGCCACCTCTCTCTATTTTTTAAGCTTTTTAAATTGTATCACCAAAATCAGAAAAGTTGACCCGGTTCGCCCGCATTCTATTGTTTCTCTCCTGTTGTCTCCTTCGCCTTTTTCCAGCTCCTGTCGGGGTTGAATATCGTCATTGCCTCTGCCCTGTTTTTTGTTTTTTTGCCGAGATCCTTCTGGTAAATGGCCCCCTCCTGGTTTACGATGAAGGTCATGATCCCCGAGTTGCCGTATTCTGCCGGATAGGCAACTAGGGCAAAGCCCAGTAGCATCTTTCCCTTGACCAGATAGCTGTATGCTCCTCCCTTTGCGTCTTTCCCCTGGCCCGTGAGGATCCTGAAATAATACCCGTGAAAGGGCGAAAGCTCCGGATTGGCATATCCCTCCTTTGCTGCCTGGGCAACAAGGGGACCGAGCGGGCTCTCCTTTTCTCCTGCTTCCGCATTCCAGTAGAGTCCGTCGCGTTTTCCGTCGCTGCTGACTATCCGCCCGGCGAATTCCACCAGGCCGCTGCCGCTGTAATTGCTGCATGCGTACTTATGCTGAGCCTCGACATAGGCATGAAGCAGTTCCATTACATGTAGCTCGTTCCTGCCGATCCTCCGGTTCAGGATTTCCTGCCTTCCTTCTATGGTGTCGAAAATCCATTGCCTGCCTTTTTTCACAATCGGGATCGGCAGGGGCCAGTTATCGGAGCCTATGCAGAGGACCATCCTGTTCGCTGAGTCTTTCTGGAAGCTGTGCATCTGGTCATAGGCCGTGAGAAATTTTTCGCGGCCTGCCCTGTCTGATGCGTCATCGCCGGAAGAGATCAGTTCCCTGCTCCCCGGCCCCAGGATGGCGATCATTTTTTTCGTGTCATTTCCCCTGATCGCTTCAACAAGGAGTTTTACAGCCTCATCGGGCGATGAAAAGCCCTTCTGCTGAATGCCGGCGGCCTGAGGCGTCGGAGCGGACGGAAAGAGGCAGAGGGCAAAGGCGGTGAGGCAGGCCAGGGCAAGCAACCAGCGTTTCTCTCTCTCTATATACGTTCTGTCGGTTTTCATTTTTCCTCCTTGAGTGCTTACTATCCTTCAAAGGCCGTGACAGCCCTTCGGCCTCCTATCTTCGGAATCCGCCGCCCTGTCTGCCGCCGGGTGCCCCTTCGTTCCGCTGTCTCATGCCTCCGCCGGGTCTCATATCGCCGCCGGGGCGTCTCATCTCAGGGGCAGGACGCTGTATTTCACTTTCCTGTCGTCTCATCTCAGGTCGTCTGAATTCTAGGCCCCGGCTCTCGCGTCCGCGTTCCCCTGACCTGCGCTCAAAGCCTCCCTCGCCGACTCCCCTGAAGGGGGTGTCCCGCCTCTGACCGGGCTGAATTCTTTCCCTTTCAGGTCGCACCCTGGGATCGACTGCCTGCCCCGGACGTTCGACAGGAGACCGTGACGGCTCCACTGCCTTTCTCTCAAATCTCTTAGGCGGGAACCCGCGTGTTTCAGGGCTGATTGATGGCCTGCTCATAGGTTTCCTTCCGGAAAACCGTTCGCTTGTCTGACCATCCCTGTAGGCAACGCCTCTTCTGTGGCGGAAGTCATGCCGCCAGGAGAAAGGCCTGTCGGAATCCCTTCTGAAGTGGTGCCGGTGAAAGCGGTGCGCCTTGCGGAAGTCTATGATGATGTGATGATGATGCCAGTCGAACCAGCTCCAGGAAAAGAAACCGACTCCCCAGAAGAAGCGGGGTCCGAAGATGATCTGTCCTCCGATGACAGGATAAGGCGGATAGTACCAGTAATAGGGTGGATAGGCAGGGTACCACCAGGGGCCGTATACATAGAGCGGGTCATAGACAGGGACATAGACAATCTGCGTGTCAGCCGGTTCGATCCTGATTGTCTCCTTTTCAACGATGACCTTCTGCTCTGCCGTCGTTTTGAGATTTCCCTGTTCCTCGGCCTTGCGGCGCAGTTCCTGAATAGTTGCCATGACCTCTTCCTGCTGGCTCAGAAAGGCATCGCCCAGCTTTCTCGTCTGGTCGAGCTTGTCGCTCATGGCAAAGAGAAGGTCCGGGAAGTGACAGAGAGATTTTATGCTCGGATCCCAGCTCTTCTCCAGCAAAGCGCTGTCCAGTGCGTCGCCCTTCAGATCCTTGTTCTGCCGCAGCCACCGCTCGGCCTGAACGATTTCGACCGGATAGGTTGATGCCATCAGTATCTGGGCGATCAGGGAGTCGGGATAGAGGGCGATAGGGGCAAGCATCTGCGAGAGTTCTTCCTTGCTGAAGCTGACCGCCTGTTCTCCCCTGTCCTGCTCCGGTTCCGTGGAGTCCTGCGCCGCAGCTCCTGTTTGCATGACAAGCATGGCGATGACCATCAATGCCAGACCGTGCATAATAATTCGTGCAGTTTTCATGGTGTCTCCTTTTTACTCTTCCGGAAAAACCGGACGACTTGGGAAGCTGATGGTTCTTCGTACATATCCTTCCTGCAACTCTTGATTCATTGTATCACCCTAAAGGGGTCTGAACAAGTGAATAATCCGGGATTTGTCTTTGATCTTTTTTGGGGTAGAATTGAAAGTAATGCTGTGACAGGGAGGGCTCGACATGGAAGTTCCTTTGGAAAAGCTTGCTGCGATCAGGGAGCGGATAGGTCTGGGAGAGCTTGAGCTTCAGGAACTGAACCCCTTCCGTCAGGTTTTTGCGGAAAAGGCCGGGGAGTTTGCCGATTATTTCCATCGGTTCTTTTCCTCTATGCCGGAGACAAGGATATTCCTGGAGTATGAAGAGAGGCCGGGGCATCTCAGAACTGCATGGGCTGACTGGTTCCGGTCCCTCTTTGAGCAGGAGCAGGGCGATGCGCTCCTCTCTTATCTCTGGAGGGTAGGGATCAGGCATGTGGAGGTGAACCTCGATCAGAGATACACGAACCTGGGCTTTTCCCTGGTGAGGCAGTTCTGTCAGAGGGTCATCTCAGAGAAGATTCCCCTTGAGAAGAGGCTTGATGTCGCCGTGATCATAGACAAGATCCTGGACCTCTGCCTCCTTGTGGAGACGAGCGCATACATTGCTTCCACCACCAGGTGTGATATCGAGGTAATCAGGGGGATCGCAGACAGGATCAGGAACAGGATAACCGTTATCGGCGGCAACCTGATAAGGCTCCAGAAAAAGCTGGCTGAGACCGATCCTGAGTTCGAGACATACGGGCGGCTCATATCGGAAAGTACCACCTGCGAGAATCTGGTGAAGGACATCAGGACCTACAATGAGATTTTCCGGAAGGAGCATGTTGCCGTCAGGGTGTCCCTGAAGGAGGTGGTCGGGAAGGCGCTGGCCTCCCTGGATACGCCCGATGATGTCAGGATAGAGCTGGATATCGGCGATAATGCTGTTATGGCTGATCGTGACGATATGGAGCAGATGTTTGTGCAGGTCATTCAGAACAGCCTTGAGGCTGTTGACAGGGGAAACCCGGTTATCAGGATTTCCGCCCATCCCTCTGCCTATCCTCCTGCCATGGTCGGGATAGAGATATTCAACACAGGGACGGCTCCCAGGGAAGAGGATATGGAAAGGATTTTTTCCCCTTTCTACTCCACAAAGGCCACAGGAACCGGGTTCGGCCTGTCCATTGCCCGCCTGGCGGCAAGGAAAAATTACGGTAAGCTCCTGCTTCAGTCTGTTCATAATGAGGGGACTATGGTGAGCATAATCCTCCCCCGGGGAAGGTGACGATAATGATCAGGGCTGTTGTTTTCGATTTCGGCGGTGTCAT
>JBAZFD010000009.1:0-18166 GCA_041653575.1 Thermodesulfovibrionales bacterium | reverse complement strand
CATCCTGCCCTCCTCGGCTGTGATGGTTTTCTTGGTAGAATTCCATTATGACAGCCTTGAAGGCGGGATGCTCTGTTTTATTCCTCCGTCAGCTCCTTTTCATTCCCACAAATTCTACGGAAGAACCAGTTTTTCTATCAATGGAGAGTGATAATTGACTCCAACGATCGTGATTCTCTAATAGCCTGATGTACTCACCGAAACTAAGATCCGCAACAGAAGAAATTATGCGTTCTGAATCTGATGGATCTTTAGCTGCCTGTAGTTCCGCTTCATTAAAATTTTTGCTAATAATTCGACGAATATGGTTTTCAATCTCCCCAAGTAGTAAAAAAGGCTCAGCTAATTGTAAGAATTGTAGATTAAGGTCGCTTGCTGTGATTATGCCCGTAATTCTCTGATCATGACCACGAACCAAAACGTAATTGTGTTCAGCTATCTGCCTGATAGCTGAAAAAAGTGATGCATCAGAATGGATCTCTTGATGTTGGTCTATAAAATCATTTACGGCAATGCCGCCTTTACCTAAAGCCAATCGGCTTCCGATAGAGCCCCAGTTTATTATGCCTTTCACTTCACGTTCACTTGTCATGACTGGTAATTGAGAAAAATCATTAGCCAGCATAAGGGTAATAGCTTCATCTAAACGCGCATCAGGAGCTACAAAAATTGGCTTGCGATTGGAAGCTGCTAACTTGCTAATACGATGTGTTGGATCAGCGTAACTCAGTGGTGGAGCTGCTGGGCTTACGGCTGTGGGCTCAGAAAAAGTTGTTATAGATTCTTGTTGAGCGACAGAGGGCTGCTCACTTTGAGCTTCAGGGGTAAGGATAAAGTCCACAGATGAATCAATATAAGCAGACTCGAAGTCTGGTTCTGTTCGTAGACTTTCTTGCTTCAGAGCATCCCTAATTTGTTGGACTATCCAATAGCCACGTCGAGATGCGTTGAACCATGAAAGTATCTCTCTAACGGTCTCACTTATGGTTCGCCCCTCAGAAAGCTGATCTGCAATTTCCTTAAGTCGCTCTTGTGCAGTCATTTAGCATTAACCGTTCTTTTAACAAAATGAGAGAACTCATTATCGGCTTCCATTATCCCCAATAACGTCTTCGTCTGATGAGGCGATTTGAATAGTGTTCCAATGCTCTTTTCCCCAAGTTGCAACTTGCTTAGCCATATTTGCTGCTATATCAGCTGGGTAGTACCTAAAGACATCGCCATACCGTATCCCGTTAGGGTACTTGGAGGCTTCTTTTTTTGCTAATTCGATGAGGCCTCCAATTGTCCCATTCCATTTGTTTTTGGAAACTACAACACTTCTTATTTCTGTCGCTCGAATGCGCATCTGTTTGCCCTTTGTTACCTCAGAGAGAATAGTGCATTGGCAAACATCCTTCAGTAATCCGCTTAAATCATGAGAGCGGGCTTTAATTCCAGAGACTGGCTTGCCAGCTTTTTCCAAAATAGCCTTCAACGATATCTCAACTGAGAGAAGGCTGAGATATAAGACAGTCCTGTCTTCTTCCTGAGAGTTTATCCCTTTGTCTAACACCAGATGAGCAGTGTCGCACAGGCATTGGGCAAAGTCAATATCATACTCGGGCATCGCTGTTTCCCTCTTGTTGACAAAGTTGCATCCTGCCTCTATACGTTGATGATACTGCTATTATATTCCCAAAACCGCATTGGATCAATAACATCGTCCGTTAGGTCTGTCCATTTCTTCCTGAAGCGATTCCCCTGGATTTCTCAATGGCTTCCGCTTCAGCGGAGACCGTTTATCTTGTTTCTTGGAGCTGCTCATTTCAATTCCTGCCCATATGCGTGTATCAAGCCTGCCAGGCTGGTAGAACTCCTTTGTTGTCGTTGGATTTCATTGCGGTATTCTGCCTGGCGTGCAAGCCAAGTCCGGTAGACACTGGCCCACTCTCCGAAATCCATGACCCAGCTGTCATCCTCCGGCTCTTCACCGCTGACATAGGCCGCATAGAAGGTCTCAGACCGGATGCCGTATTTGCGCTCAAATGCCAGCAGCTCTTCCTCAAGGGCATGGATATCTATCAGTATCTCATGGATGGTCATCCTGTTCCTCCGCTTCGATGGTACTGCTATTATATTCCAAAACAGCATTGAATCAATCACATATTCTGGCACAAAATCTCAACGGAGAAACACTGGTGCTCGTTTTTTGTCATTGGCTGACTTGATCGGGCAATCCACCCTTCGACAGGCTCAGGGTGACAGTCTGTCATGGTGAGCTTGTCGAACCAGGGATTTTCCGGTCAGTCCGGCGGGAGAGGTAATCTTTACGATGCAGCTCTGAAGGACACACACCCCCCTTTAACCCCCTTTTCGAAGGGGGAATATTCTGCAAAAAAAAAGCCCCACCTTTTCGGGGTGGGGCATAAAGGGGTGTCTGCCAAGACGGTGATAATTACCGCACCTTGCTCAGGAGCGGGTTTTTTACGGCGTTCTTTTTGTAGTTCGAGTAGTAGAGGTTCTGGAGGTGGCTGCCGTGGATGAAGAAAAGCCTCCTCTCCATCATCAGGCCCGTGATCATGAGGGTCGTTGCCATGAGGCCGGGGAAGGTCCCGTGAAGCATCGCCCAGATCAGCAGGGGGGCTGCAAAGGCCAGGAGCAGAACGAGGAGCTGCTGGCTTGAGTCCTGCGATCTGTTGATGGGGTAGTGGTACTCGATGGTGTTGTAGTTGTCGTAGGCGCAGCCGGTGTTCATGAGCCTGATGTCGGGGTTGTTGATCCCCAGTGCGTTTCTGAGGCTCATGGGCCTGTAGATGTTCCGGTTGAACCTGAAGGCTGCGGCCTTGCTCAACGCTGATGCGGCGATAAAGAGGATCAGGGTGTTCCGGGCTGTCTGCACAAGGGCTTCATCCTGGCCCATGGCCATGAGGAGCACCACAAGGGCTGAGAGGCCTGAGGTGACGCCGAAGAGGATGAAGTTCCCCACGGTGAACATGTTGGACCATTCCCTGATGAACTTGATCTTTGCATAGAGCATTGCCGAGGAAACGTAGAGGTACAGCGCAGCCACGCTGCCTGAAACGGCAAAGAGCAGCCTCAGTTCCTGGGCCAGGCCGAGGAAGGATGAGGCCAGGTAGAGCGTTGCTGAACCCATGAAGGCGGAGAGGGAGACCACTTCGCGGGAGAGCCATGAGTTCTGCCACTTCAGCGCAGCCTTCCATCCCCTCTGGGGGTTGCCCAGGTGGGAGAGGCTGGCCGCGGCCCCGAGGCCGGAAAAGACGATGGCAGCCGCAGCGCCCGTATTCATGATAGTGCCGGACAGTCCCCCGGCATTAAAGAGGAGGATATCCATGGCTGCCAGGGCGATGAATATGCCCTGTCCAACGCCGGACAGAACCAGTAACAGGACCAACGACATCTCCGGATGCATAGTTTCTCCTTTCGTTTTTTTAGCATTTAGCCGTCAGCTTTCAGCTGTCAGCGCTATTCATTTTTAGTCTGTCATGCCGGCTTGTCCGGCATCCTTTTGGGCTTTACAGAAGGATCCCCGACAAGCGGGAATGACAGTTCGCGTACCTGCATTTCAAGGAACGGTCAGCTGTCTTTTTCCTGCTGACAGCTGACCGCCGATAGCTGTCGTTACGGCGAGACGAAGTCGTCGAGGATCTGCTCCTTGTAGGAGGTGATCTTCTTTTCCACTGCCACGATGGCCAGGGGCTTCACGTGGAGCTCTTCCTCGTCGAGGATGATCTTTGCCTTCCTCTGGGGGAGGTAGTGGTTTGAAGGATCGGTCCCTGCCTCGGGCAGGATCTTGTGGCCCTGTTTATCCCTGATCGCTATTGAAGCGGCGCTCCTGGGATCGTCAATGTCTCCGAAGGTCCTTGCGCCTGTAGGACAGGCGAGGACGCAGGCCGGTTTCCTCTCCGCCTCGGGGAGGTCCTGGTTGTTGATCCTGTCCACGCAGAGGGTGCATTTCTTCATCACACCCTCATGGGAGTCGAACTCCCTCACGCCGTAGGGACAGGCCCAGGAGCAGTACTTGCACCCGATGCAGTCGTTGTAGTTGACGAGGACGATGCCGTCCTCGTCACGCTTATATGATGCGCCCGTGGGGCAGACCTCGACGCAGGGGGCGTTCTTGCAGTGCATGCAGGACTTGGGGAAGTTGATCACCTCGGTGTTGGGGAACTTCCCTACCTCATAGGTCTGGACCCTGTTGAACCAGACCCCCAGCGGCTTTGTGCCGTAAGGGTCTTTGTCCGTGAGGGGGCCGTATTCGCCCCCGGTGTTCCAGGACTTGCAGTTCGTGGCGCAGGCGTGGCAGCCCACGCATTTGTTCAGGTCTATCACCAGTGCCAGTTGCATCTATTTGTCCTCCTTGAAGCCGTACCTGATCATGTCGGGCCTTTTCTCCATGTGGGGCAGGGGCTCAATGGGCTTGAACTGGGGCCAGTGGCCCTCTTCGTCAGCCTTGGTGATCTTCACCATGAGGTCGAACCATGCGGCCTGTCCGGATATGGGATCGCTGTTCGATATCCTGGTGCCGTCGGTGTGATCAAGCTCCTCGGAGATGAGGTGGTTGAGGAGGAACCCCTTCTTTGCCTCGTCCGCGTTGGGATCGAGGTTCCATGCGCCGGGGTACTTTCCGATGGCGTTCCATGTCCAGACCGTGTCCGGCTGGACCGCCTCGGAGAACTTCACCTGCACCCTGATCTTTCCTGTGGGTGACTCCACCCAGACCCAGTCCATATCCTTGAGACCCATCTCCTCAGCCCTGCCCCCGTTCATGTAGAGGTAGTTCTGACCGATGATCTGGCGGAGCCAGGCGTTCTGGCTGTCCCATGAGTGGTACATGGGCATGGGCCTCTGGGTGATGGCGTGGAAGTTGAACTTCTTCCTGTCCACCTGCTGGTGTTCTATGGGCGGATACCAGAAAGGGAGGGGATCAAAGTAGGTGATGATCCTCTGCTTCTGATCGGCGGTGTTGGGCTGCCTGCCCTTTCTCAGCCCCTTTGCCGAGAGACGGAACCTCTGCATCACCTCTGAGTAGAAGTGCATGATGATCGGCTCGTTGTCCCTCTTGAGCTTGTGGTCCTGTGCCCAGTTCAGGTAGCCCTGGTTGATCGTCCTGTTGTACTTGATGCTGTCGTCGAGCTCCATCTCCCAGAAGGATTTGTGCTTGATGTATTCCTCCCACTGGTTGGGGTTCGGCTCTCCCACCATGTGGTCTGTCCCGTCCTTGCCTCTCCATCCGGCGAGGAAGCCCACTCCGGCGTTGGGGCTGGGCTGCCACCTGGTGATAAAATCCACATACTTTGTGGCCAGGGGCTTGCCGTTATCATCGCAGAAACCCTGGAGCTTCAGGCTGTTGGCCAGGTCCAGGAGGGTCTGCTGGAAGGGCCTGCTCTCTCCCTTGGGCTTCAGGATCGGCTGCCTGATGGCGTCTGCGGGGCAGGAGTAGTCGCTGATAGGCCTGTCCATGAGGGATATGACATCATGGCGCTCCAGGTAGGTTGTGTCGGGCAGCACGAGGTCAGCGAAGGCGACCTGCTCGCTGAAGAAGGCATCTGAGACCACGAGGAAGGGAATTTTGTACTCCCCCTTCTCGTCCTTGGCCTTGAGCATGTCAATGACGCCGCCGGTGTTCATGGTGGAGTTCCAGGCCATGTTCGCCATGAAGAGGAAGAGGGTGTCTATGGGATAGGGATCACCCTTGTAGGCGTTGGTGATGACGTTTTGCATCATGCCGTGGGCGGTGAAGGGGAACTCCCATGAGAAGGCCTTGTCTATCCTCACCGGCTTTCCATTCTCGTCAATCATGAGGTGCTCCGGCATGGAGGGGAATCCCAGCTCCGGATTGGGCAGGGGCGTGTTCGGCTTTATCTGGTCCGGAGAGTTGATTGGCTTGGGGCACGGCGGTATGGGCCTCGGGAAGGGAGGCTTGTACCTGAATCCGCCGGGTCTGTCTATGATTCCCAGCATCATCATGAAGAGGGAGAAGGCCCTGATGGTCTGGAAGCCGTTTGAGTGGGCAGCAAGGCCCCTCATGGCATGGACAGCCACGGGATGTCCTGTTGTTGTCTTGTGCTCCCTGCCCCAGGCGTCCACCCAGGGGATGGGGAGCTCGATGGTCTCGTCCCTGGCCATGATCCCGATCTCAAGGGCGATCCTTTCAATCTGCTCGGCGGGAACGCCGCAGATGGCGGAGGCCTTCTCCGGTGAGTAATCCTCCATCACCCTCTCAACCATGAGCTGGAAGGCGGGCTTCAGGGTCTTGCCCTCGGGGCTGGTGAACTCGCCCAGGAGGGCGGGGTCGTTGTCCTCCAGGTGGGACTCCCTGATGGTCTTGGTCTTCCTGTCCCAGACGGTGCTCTGGGTGTCCTTCATATCCTGCTCTGAGAGGAGGTGGAACATCCCTTCGTTCTCGTCGCCCTCTGTCACCTGGACGAGGTCGGCGGCGTTGGTCCTGGTGATGAGGAACTCCCTGTCGTAGAGCCCGTTTTTCATGAGCACATGGATCATGGCGAGGATGAAAGCGCCGTCCGTGCCGGGCTTTATGGCCACCCACTCGTCTGCGATGGGGCCGTAGCCGGACCGGACAGGGTTGATGACAACGAGCTTGCCGTTGTGCTCCCTGATCTTGCCGAGGCCGATCTTCAGCGGGTTTGAGTCGTGGTCCTCGGCAACGCCGAAGAGGAGCATGTACTTTGTCCTGTCGTAGTCAGCGCCGCCGAACTCCCAGCTGCTGCCGCCGATGGAGTAGATCATGCCTGTCGCCATGTTCACTGAGCAGAAGCCGCCATGGGCCGCGAAGTTGGGTGTGCCGAACTGCTTGGCAAAGTAGGCAGTGAGGGCCTGCATCTGGTCGCGGCCGGTGAAGAAGGCCAGCTTTCTGGGGTCCTCTGACCTGATCTTGGCCAGCCTCTTGGTGAGGATATCCATGGCCTGGTCCCAGCTGATCTCGTCGAACTGGGCCTCACCCCTTTCGGCGTTTTTCTTCCTCAGCAGAGGCTTGGTGATCCTGGCCGGACTCAGCTGTTTCATGATGCCTGAGGAGCCCTTGGCGCAGATAACGCCCTTGTTTGTGGGATGCGATGAGTTGCCCTGGATGTACCGGACCTTTCCGTCCTTCAGGGTGACCTTCACCCCGCACCTGCATGCGCACATGTAACAGGTGGTGTACTTGATGTCCTCGTTCTCCTCCAGGAGATGACCGTCTTTCTCTCTCTTCATAATCTGCAGGCGCTCCTTTTATGAAATGCAGAAGAAATAAATACAATGACCATGATCCGGGGGACCTGGTTCTCCAAATGGCAGTTTATGGAAATGTTGAAATTGTCAACTAATTATGCAATGAATTTATCAGACCCACAGGTTAAAGTAAATAACTGTATTCCTGTATTAAAATTTTTAATCATTTCTTGCCTTGAGCTCGCGGCTGCCGTCATAATAAAAACCATGACAAAAACGGCCCGGATATATGCGGCAGCAATCGTTTTTTCTGCCGTTCTCCTTCTTTCCTGTTCTGCGCAGCAGTCATCTCCCGATCTGCCTGACTGTGACATCAGTCAAGGCCCATGCGCGAAAACAGTCATGAACAGGCAGGTGGTCCTGGAGATCAGCCCGAGACCTGTTGAGGCGATGAAGGAGCTTTCCTTTCGTCTGACTGCTGAGGGGTGCAGGGAGAGGGAGATCTTTCTGGACCTGACGATGCCGGGGATGTACATGGGTGAGAACAGGGTTGTCCTCAGGAGGGTGCGTGGAGCATACGAGGGCAAGGGGATCATCCCCCGCTGCCCCAGCGGCAGGAGGCTCTGGCAGGCGACTATAGATATCCCTGGAACAGGAAAGGTTTCGTACCGGTTCGATGTGGCCCGCTGATCCTGTCTTCATCCTCATGTTTTCCTCCGGCCTCCTGGGCGGCTTCGGCCACTGCATTGGCATGTGCGGCCCTGTAGTTGCTGCCTATTCCCTCCAGACCGGGGAGCGGAGATACCTCCCCCACCTCCTCTACAACCTCGGCAGGATCTTTACTTACACCATTCTCGGCGGTGTCATGGGGCTCACCGGCTCCTTTGCCGGTGTCATGGGGTTCATGGAGGGGATGCAGAAGGCTGTCATGGCAGGGCTGGGGTTGTTCATGGTGGTCATGGGGCTCGGGGCCTCGGGCCTCCTGCCCTTTGCCCGGAGGTTCCTGGTGATGAAGATTGAGGGGAGCAGGTTGTCGGCTGTGGTCATGAGGGCTGCCCGGTTTCTTTCCGAGGAGAGGACAATGGGGGCCTATTTCCCCATGGGGCTGGTGCTGGGGTTCATTCCCTGCGGCCTGCTCTATACCGCCTTCATCGGCGCAGCAGGGGCAGGGGCTCAGGCAGGCGATCCTGTGCAGGGGCTTCTCAGGGGAATGCTCATGCTCCTCTCCTTCGGCCTGGGGACAATGCCTGCCCTCTTCATCCTGGGTAGCGTGGTCTCCCACGTGGGGGAGAGGGTGAGGAATTTTTTCTACAGGACCTCGGCTATTGTCATGGTTGTGACAGGAGCGGTATTCATGGTGAGGGCACTGGCGTAGAGGGGACTGAGCGTGAAGGCAACAGGGGAAAGAGCAGGCATTCGCTCGAGCGCTCGCTTTTCTGCCAGAGTAAGCTCATTCCGTTACAGCCGCAAAACTCGCCCTTCGGGCTCAAACAGTTGCGGCTGTGGACACTGCATTTCCCAAACTCCGGCAACGAAAAGGGAGCCAAGTCGCTCACGCCTGCTCTTCCCCCTGTCGAATAAGGGGTTATCCCACAGTGATCTGTCTGCCGTTCTCCCAGAGGCCGTGGATGTTGCAGAAGCTCAGGGCGAAGATGGTCCCCGGTTTTTTCAGCGCTACGGTTATGGTGGCTGAATGGTGGGTGCTTGCAGGCCCCATGTCAGCGCCTTCTGTTGACTCGCTGTGGGCGGTGAACTCGCAGTTCGCCAGCTGGTAGGTGAATTTCTCTCCCTCGGGCTGGTAGAAGAGCTGTATCCAGCTTATGTGGTGCGCTGTGGTGTTCGGGTGGGCTATTTCTTTTCCTATGGATACCTTGACCTCGAAGTTTTCCCCGCTCTTCACCGAATCAGGACATTCTATGAGCGGAACATGCTTTTCTGTTTTCCAGTCTGCTGTCTGAAACACCTCTCCCAGTTTTTTCATCAGAACCTCCTTGGTTTCAGGTTTATATACGATCAAGTATAGCCTATTCCGGGCCTCTTTCCTCCTTCGGAGACCATCATCCATGCAAGGTCTTGTTAATTAAGACAATTCCAGCCCTCTTTTCCCTCCGGCCTCTCCGGGGATCTCCCAACCCTTTGTAAATCCTGCCTTATCCATGTCACAATACCGGAATGTCAACACTCCGCTGCGACCATTGCCTTCTTCCCTTCCCTGAGAGGGACGCAATCAGAGAGATCATTGAGGAGCAGGAAAAGGTCTTCTGCTGTCACGGCTGCCGGGGGATCTACAATCTCATCCATGCCGAAGGGCTCGACAGGTTTTATGAAAAGAGGCATTGGGAAGAGGCCGGGATTTCACGGCGGCTCTTTGAGAGGGAGATAGACATCAAGCCCTTTACCGCCTCTGTGAGGGATGTGACGGGCAGCGATGATGAGGGTGGGCAGCCGCTCAATGAAATGGATATTGTCATTGACGGGATCAGGTGCGCCTCTTGCGTCTGGCTCAATGAGCGGATCCTCAGCAGGACAGCCGGTGTTGCCTATGCCAGGGTGAACTACGCTACCCATAAGGCGCGGATCAGGTGGGACCCGGCTGTAACAGGGCTGGACAAGCTCCTCAGGAGGATCGCCTCAATCGGGTACACACCGAAGCCCTATTCGGAGACTGAGCAGTTCAGGGCGCAGAAGTCCGAGAGCCGCGACCTCCTTGTCCGGTTCGGCACAGCGGCCTTTCTCTCTTCACAGCTGATGGTCTACTCCATCGCCCTCTATGCAGGCTACTTCCAGGGGATTGATCCCAAAGTGCAGCTCATCCTTGAGCTGATCGCCATGCTCCTCACCATCCCGGTCATTTTCTACTCAGGCATGCCTTTTATCAGGAGCACCATCACCGGGCTGAAGAGTTTCAGGTTCAACATGGACTCCCTCATCACCATGGGCGCAGGTTCAGCCTTTATCTACAGCATCTACCAGATCTTCACCGGCGGAAAGGTCTATTTCGACACCGCAGCCATGATCATCAGCCTGATCCTCCTGGGCAGGTATATCGAGTCCACGGCAAAGGGCAGGGCCTCAGGCGCGATCCAGAGGCTCACCGAGCTGACGCCCTCGGAGGCGACAAAAATATCCGATGGGGATTCCGGGTATCTGCGGGAGGCGGTCCCTGTGGCATCGCTGAAGCCGGGGGATTCTGTGGAGGTCCTGCCCGGAGAGAGGATTCCCCTGGACGGGACAGTCATTGAGGGAGAGTCCGAGGTGGATGAGTCCCTCCTCACCGGGGAGTCGAGGCCGATCCCGAAGCAGGCGGGCTCTGCGGTGATCGGCGGGAGCATCAACCTCTACGGCAGGATCATCTTCAGGATAACGCGGACAGGGAAGGAGACGGTCCTCTCCCAGATCATACAGGCTGTGGAGGATGCCCAGACCAGGAGGCCGAGGATACAGCGGGTGGCAGACAGGGTGGTGGGTGTCTTTGTCCCTGCCATACTCGTCATCACCCTTGCCACGGTCCTCTTTCATATCCTGAAAGGAGGCTCCCTTTCATCGGCCCTTATGGCCGGTGTCTCTGTGCTCGTCATCGCCTGTCCATGCAGCCTGGGGCTTGCAACCCCCCTGGCAGTCCTCGTCTTCACCACCATGGCTTCATCAAAAGGGGTCCTCATCAGGGGAGGAGAGGTGATCGAGAACGTCTCCCGGATCTCTAAGGTGGTCTTTGACAAGACAGGGACGATCACCCTGGGAAAGCCTGTCCTGAAGGAGCTGCTGGTCTTTGGGGAAGGTATGAAGAGGGATGACCTCCTCGTCGTTGCCGCCTCTCTGGAAAGACTCTCAGGCCACAGCATCGGCCATGCCATAACAGAGGCTGCGGGAAACGCCCCCCTCCTTGAGGTCGAGGGGTTCAGGGCTGTGCCCGGCAGGGGGATCGAGGGGACAGTGCAGGGAGAGCGGATCTTCATAGGGAACAGGGGCCACATGGAGGAAAAGGGGGTTCCCCTCCCTTCAGAAGGGATCACCAGGGATCTGGAGGGGGAAGGGAATACCGTTGTCTTCATGGGCAGGGAGGGTGAGGCGCAGGCGGCCTTCGTCATTGCCGATGTCATCCGTGAAGAGGCATCTGAGGCAACAGGAGAGCTGAAGGGGATGGGCATCTCCCTCTCCATGGCCAGCGGTGACAACAGGACAACAACGCAGACCATGGCCTCCCTGGCAGGCATTGACGAGTCTGTTGCAGAGGCCTCGCCTGTGATGAAGCGGGAGCTTATCCGGAGCCTCCAGGAGAAGGGGCAGCGGGTAATGATGGTGGGCGACGGGATCAACGACGCCCCGGCCCTGACAGAGGCTTCAGTGGGCGTTGCCATGGGCCGTGGGACGGACATCGCCATGGAGAGCGCCGATGCGGTGCTGGTGAGGAGCGACCTCACGATCCTCCCTTCTTTCATCCGGATGGCGGGAAGGACTTACAGGATTATCAAGCAGAACATATTCTGGGCCTTTTTCTACAATGTGGTGGCGATCCCCCTGGCGGTAAGCGGCCTGCTCCATCCGATCATAGCAGCCGCTGCCATGGCCTCAAGCTCCCTCTTCGTGGTGCTGAACTCATTGAGGATCAGGAGGGTGGGGTGATGATGCCTGCAAAACCTTTAATAGCAACAATGATTACCTTCCATCCCCTTCGCCCTGAGGAAGAGGCAAATTCCCCCTTAGGAAAGGGGGCCAGGGGGTTGTATTTCTGTCTTCGGGAAGGAGACAACCCCCTTTAACCCCCTTTTCTAAGGGGGAATGGAGAGGGGGATTTTATTACAACGAAGGAGGGCGTAATAAAGTGGGATCGATATATTTTCTCATATTCCTGACCATCATCCTCGGCGCTGCTGCCTGGCTCATATTCCTCTGGGCGGTAAAGAGCGGACAGTATGATGATCCGGAAGGACCGAAGTACAGGATGCTCGATGACGACGAGGAGGAAAAGGAGCAACAAGGCCGAAGCCAGAAAAAGTGAATCTGCAGCAATGTCTCTCAGTTGCTCAGATAACTGTTTTGCGCTGTGACAGCCGCGTGTTTTTTTGAGCTAATTATCTATTTTCAAGACTGCCCCCAGTTTCTACGTTATATCATACCCTCGGGAAATTGCCCGAACCGCAAGATACCCCTAAATTCTGCGGATGAACCACCTTTCTTTTATCACCCTCGGACTGTCTCCCTGTATGACATTGCGGCAACCTCCGAACCGAACAACGCGGCTTTTTGGGGCTGGGTTCGGTCCCAGCTGACGAATTCTTTTTTCAGAATATTTCGATAAAACTGATCCAGGAGTCTTCTGTCCTGCTCTGTCAACTGTTCGATGATCATCCTTCCGCCGAAAAACTGCCGTATCGGAGGGGGGTGATCCAGGGGGGAGTGAAACCGTTCAAAATACTGTGCTATCCTCTTTTTACCGCCTTCCGTACTGTCGTCGGAGCCGCAAACGATAAACGATGCGACGACCTTGTCCCCAATAGTTTCTTTCTGTGATGAGAGAAACTCCAGCAGCCTTTTGTGCACGCCATCACTCCAGACTCCTGATCCGATGATGAACCTGTCATAGGTTCCGGCCGCCTGCGAAAACGAAAGGCTTTCGATGTTCAGAAGATCGACCGGGTTGTCCATCCCCTGTGCAATCCACCCGGCAGTATCCGACGTTGCACCGTATCGTGTGCCGTAGATCAGGGCGATCTTCGCCGACGGGTCATCAACCAGCCGGGTGACGCTGCATCCGAAATTCATGGCGAGCACCGCCGCCAGCGTGAGTTGACCCGAATAGTTCAGGAACTCCCTGCGGCTCATTGCTTGAGATTTTTCAAATCCTTTCTGCTCCATGTCGCTTCTCCATTTTCAGTCTGAGGTATCTCCCTCTCGAACGCGCTTGTTAGATCTCTATTTTTCCTGTTGCCCCTGATTATCCGGGCATGAAGGACATCTGGAGCATTGACAATTATATCACCTTGTGAGGCTGTTTGACGCAGGCCGAAGGTTCTGCGCCTGGCAGGCCCTGACCCATCCGATTAAGTTAACACTAGGGGCTTTGTCTTGGATTGACAGCTTCAGCGGGTGGAGAGTTTGAACGGCTGGTGAAGAAGTTTCTGTAAGGGAGGGAAGGATGGCGCTTGCGCCATCCTTCCGGGGATCTTATTTTGTGCGGGCTGATTCCTTGATGATTGCCTGGGCGATGACGTTGCGCTGTATCTGGTTTGTTCCCTCGTAGATCTGGAGGACCTTGGCGTCCCTCATCATCTTCTCCACAGGGTATTCCTTCATGTATCCTGCCCCGCCCATGACCTGGACCGCGTCGGTGGTCACCTTCATGGCCATGTCGGTGGCAAAGGTCTTGGCAATGGCTGAGTCCTTGGATATGTCCTTTGCATCGCTGTCCACGAATTTCGCCACGGCATAGATCAGCGCCCTGGCCGCCTCGATCTGCATGGCCATGTCTGCGAGCATGTGCTGGACCGCCTGGAAGCTGATGATCGGATGGCCGAACTGGCGTCTCTCCCTGGCAAAGGCCACAGCCTCATCAAAGGCGCCCTGTGCAACGCCGAGGCCCTGGGCGCCCACGCCTGTGCGGGACTTGTCCAGGGTCTTCATTGCCACGATGTACCCCATGCCTTCCTTGCCCAGCAGGTTCTCCCTGGGGATCCGGCAGTTGTCGAAGACCAGTTCCGTGGTGATCGATGACCTGATGCCCATCTTGTTCTCTTTCTTGCCGAAGGTGAAGCCCGGCGTCCCCTTGTCGACGATGAAGGCAGAGGCGCCCCTGGTACCCTTTGACTTGTCGGTCATGGCGATGATGGTGTAGACATCAGCCACTTCGCCGTTGGTGATCCACTGCTTCGTGCCGTTGATCACATACTCGTTGCCCTCAAGACGTGCAGTGGTCTGGATGCCTCCGGCATCGCTCCCGGCATTGGCCTCGGTGAGGCCGAAGGCCACGAGCTTCTTTCCCTGGGCCACCTCTGGGAGATACCGCTGTTTCTGCTCATGGGAGCCGAAAAGGGTGATGGGGTATGTTCCCAGGGCATTTGCCGCGTAGGTGGTGGACACACCGAGACAGGCGCGGGAGAGCTCCTCCACTGCCAGGCAGAGCTCAAAGCTCCCCTTTCCCAGTCCCCCGTATTCCTCGGGAATGAAGAGACCGAAGAGGTCGGACTGGGCGAGAACCTGCATGATATCCCAGGGGAACTCTCCCTTCTCATCCAGTTCTGCCCTCACAGGGATTACTTTTTCCTCCGCGATCTGACGCGCCAGGTCGCGGATCATCTGCTGTTCTTCTGTCAGAAAATAGTCCATTCAAATCCTCCGTCTTTATAAAACATCTTTATGAAAACTTATCGAATTGCTTCTCTGAAGGCCGAGTCTGCCTTTCGGGCAAGATTAAACTACCTGAGCGCAAAAAGCAAGGGGTGACGGGTCTTAACCGCTGATATCAATCCCCTCAATGAGAAGGCTCGGCGCTCCTATGCCGCCGTAAAACCTCAGGTCATCGCCTATGAGCGCCACATGGGTGAAGAGATCAAGGATGTTCCCCGAGATCACCGCCTCCTTTACCGGGTGCTGTATCTCGCCTCCCTCAACCCAGAGGCCCGAGGCGCCTACGGAAAACTCTCCGGTAATGGGGTTCGCCGTGTGCATCCCCATGGTCTCGGTCACGAGAAGCCCCCTGCCCATGGTCTTCAGGAGCTTGTCCCTGTCTGCCCCGTGCTCAGGGGAGACGGGCTCTATGAAGAGGTTCGAGGGGCCTACAGAGGGCAGAGAGGTGAAGCCTCCCCTCACCGCGTTGCCTGTGGATAAACGGCCCTCTTTCCTGGCGGTATAGCTGTTATAGAGGAACCCCTTGAGCAGTCCTGCCTCCACGAGCCTCTTCTCCGTGGTGGGGACTCCCTCATCATCCACAGGCCTGCTGCCCAGTTTTCCTGCCAGCCTGCCGCTGTCGGTGATATGGATCCTGGGGCTCATGACCAGTTCCCCTGTCTTCCCTGCCAGCATGGATTTCTTTTTCTGGACCGATTCAGAGGAAAGGGCCGAGGAGAGGATGCCCAGGAACTCGGTTACAACCGAATTGTCCAGGAGCACAAACCCCTTTGAGGGGCTGATCTTCCGTGCGCCCAGGAGATCGGCAGCCCTCCGGGAGGCGGTTTTTCCCACCCGCTCAAAAGAGACCTCGGCGAGGAACCTGCTCCCCTCGTAATCCCATCCCATCTGGCCTTCCTCTCCCTCTTCGGCAATGGCCATGACCTGGGCGGAGCAGCCTGTGGAGGTGTAGAAGCTGTCCACACCCTCTGAGTTCATGATTCTTGTGTCGCTGGCAGTGAAGCTCCCCGAGGCCTTCCTGATCTTGGTGACACGGCGGTCCTCATCCATGGCAGCCTTCTCCATGGCGAGGGCGTATTCACGGGCCTTTGTCTCTGTGATGCCGGCTATCAGGGGATCGTGTATCGCCACAGGGGCGACCTCCGCCCTGCCGGGGAGACAGAGGTTTTCATCCGGCTCTGTATACCGGCTTGCTTCCACTGCCGCCTCCACCACCGACGCCCATTCAGCGGGGTCCGTGGAATAGGAGAAGCCCAGCCTCCTGTCCCTGATGACGCGGATGCAGTACCCTTCCGAGAGGGATGATTCGAGGGTGTCCACGTCCTGGTCCTTCACCTCAACCGTGAGGTTCCTTGATCTCCTTATGTACACCTCTGCCCCGGCTGCCCCTTTGCTGAGGGCTGCTTCCATGAGGCGGGCTCCGAACTCCCTGTCCATACCTTTAATCCTCGTAATAGGTTGCTGACGCTGTCTCAGACTCCCAGACCGTGACAGCCGACATGTTGACGTTCCTGTATTCCGCTATCCTCTTTTTCAGGGTATCGAAGATCCACCGGGCGATGTTCTCTGAAGAGGGGTTCTTCTCGGTGAAAGGGAATATGTCATTGAGACATTTATGGTCGAGCTGGTTCATGATCTCCTGGGTCATATTCTTGAGGTCATGGAAATCTATGGCCAGGTCTATCTCATTGAGCTTCTCGGCAGCCACCGTGACCTGGACCCTCCAGTTGTGGCCGTGAAGGTTCTCGCACTTCCCTTTGTACCCGCGCAGCTGGTGGGCGGATGCAAAGCCGGTCTCTATCATCAGTTCGTACATCTTTTTAAACCTCCTTTATTGGTGAGGCGTCGCCTCACCTCTTGCTCCTCAGGCCTCACTTTTACCAGCGGGCAAAGAGCTTTCCTTCTTCGATCTTTGTCTCGAAGGACTTCAGCGGTCTCCTTCCCTTTGCGATGCAGTCGCCTGTCTCAAGGTCAAAGACCCAGCCGTGGACAGGGCAGGTCAGGGTATTGTCCTTCAGTTCCACCTCGGTCAGGCCGGTGAGGTGGTGTGAGCAGTGGGGATCGTAGACCCGGATCGTTTCCCCTGTCTTGAAGACAAAGATCTGGCGGTCGTCTATAACCAGGAAGAGCGCCCTGCCATCGTGGAGAGCGACCAGTTCAGCCACCTCATGCCATTCGGCGGTCCTGCCCAGATTCTCCGGCCTGAATTCAGGGAGGTCCATCTCCAGGACCCAGTCTATGGCCTTCAGGACCCTGGTGAGCCCTGCGGCAGGAAAGGCGCAGAGGATGGCGTCTATGACCTCGTCGGCTGTTGCTCCTGACTGGAGGGCATGGGGGAGATACTGGCGGAATCCGGTTTCAGATCCGGCAATGACCTTTGTCACAACGGATATGAGGAACCTGGTCTTGTCATCCAGATGCCTGCCCGACTCCTTGAGGAACTTCAGGTAATGCTCTGCCGCCTCGGGTCTTACCCTGGCGAGATAGTCCAGTGCATTGCTCATCTTTCCTTCCTTTTATGCCTCTGACCTGAAGACAGCAACATAGGGCAGGTTCCTGTATTTGTCGTCATAGTCCAGGCCGTAGCCCACAACAAACTTATTGGGTATCTCGAAGCCCAGGTAGTCCACAGGCACATCCACCACCCGTCTCTCCTTCTTGTCCAGGAAGATACATATCTTCAGGCTCTCCGGGGACTGTGAGAGCAGCCTCTCCCTGATGAAGTTGAGCGATATGCCGGTGTCTATGATGTCATCGATAAGGAGGACATGCTTTCCTGCAAGATCATGCCGGGGCTCATAATGGATCTTTACCTCCCCGGTGGATGATGTCTTGATGTAGCTTGAGGCCAGGACGAAGTCTATGGTAACAGGGATCTTCAAGGCCCTGACAAGATCGGCAAAGAATATAAAGGAGCCCTTCAGTATGCCCAGTGCAATGATTTCCTTCCCCTGGTAGTCCTGGGATATCCTGTCAGCCAGTGCGGTAATCTTCTCCTGGATTTGCTCCGTTGTCAACAGCGGCCTTCCTATGATCATCTCTATCCTCCGGTTTGGCGGTTCATGTTCTGATTCTCAGGGGACTGAAGGGTATACCCCCCTGCTTCCCGTAAAAAGTATATTATATAATACTTTTATCCCTCCCTTATCTCAACCATGCCCCCTTCCGCAGGGCAACGGCACATAGAGGGGCAAGGGGCCAGGGGCCGGAAAGGCTTCTGTCCTTAATATGGATATACAGAGAGCAGGAGAAAAAACATGACTATGAAGCTGGTTTCCCTTGTCTGCGCAGTCCTTCTTTTCACAGGCCTTTCCTGTGCGCCCCGTGAGATCCCTCCTACAGCAGCTCCTGCGAAGGTGGCTGTCGTGCTCGGCGCCGGGGCCTCCAGGGGATTCGCCCATATCGGGGTGCTGAAGGTCCTTGAGGCAAACGGCATCCCTGTCCATATGGTGGTGGGGACCAGCGCCGGGAGCTTTGTGGGCAGCCTCTATGCCTACGGGTACAATGCCTTCCAGCTCCAGAAGATCGCCCTTTCCATTGAGAAGGGGGATATTGCTGACCTGGCAATCCCGGACAACGGTTTTATCAAGGGTGAGGCTCTGGAGGGATATGTGAACAGGATGGTGAAGAACACGCCCCTGGAAAAACT
>JBAZFD010000008.1:2615-18335 GCA_041653575.1 Thermodesulfovibrionales bacterium | reverse complement strand
TAGAACAGGCATCTCCTGAATCTGATCTCCCATACGGTCATTGCACACCTCCTGCTGCTATGTTGATACACCATCCCGTTAATCCCACTGCCATGACGTAGAGCAGCCATGGCAGTACCCCTCTCAGCGAGCACCTGAGGTGCTCCTTGGCCTTCCACCGTTCCACTGCGCTGTCCCATGAGGTAAACGTCACGCTGCCACCTCCTCGGCTTCATCCTTCAAAAGAGCACTGACGAGCTTGTCCACGTCACTATCATTTGCCTTAATGAGGACCTTGTCCCCAGTGCCTGTGATCTCCAACCCGAGTTTTTTGAGCTCGTGAGCGCTGAGCTGTTGCAGGGTGGAGGTAAGGGGCTTCTCTGTAGTCTGGATGTAGACATCCCAGGCATCAGGGAAGAACTTTTTAATCCTGGCGCAGATGGCAGGCCAGTCTTTTTTGTTGATGGAGATCTCGCCTTTGCCCTTTTGATAGCCGATAGTGATGTCTCCGATGACGATTTTGCGGGGCTTCACAAATAGTTCAGGGGCTTCGCTGATGGCATCGGCGAGCTCTACTTGTTTCTGCTTTGCCGCGGCCACCGCCTTTTTGATCTTCGGCAGGTGGATCTTTTTCATGTCTGCAATGCCTTCCTCAAGCCAGCGGACCTGCTCGGCGAGCTCGTGCCGGGCCTTTGAGAAAGCCTCTGTCTTTTTGACTATCTGCTCCAGCGTCATTCCACCACCTCATGCTCTGTCTCCCACTCGCGGCATTCGCGGCAGCGGAGGCCGACCTGCGACAACACCTCACTGATGGTGGAGGCGCGGAAGAGGCGGCAGTGATCATACTGATCCGTTCTGTACTTGCATCCCCTGCCACACCGGCTCGGGTCTTCATCATCTGTCTGGATTGCGAGCTGAATCTTTTTCAGGGCCATCTAAATCTCCTTCAGGGGTTCACAACCCCCTTTGTTCCCCTTTCCTAAGGGGGGATTTGTCCTCTGTAGGGGCGAATGGTTATTCGCCCTTCTGAAGATGCCCCGCGCCGCTGCGGCGAGGACCTGGCGGCGACAGAGGAAGATTATCTCTTCCTGAACCGCGCGGAAGCCGTAGGCGGTCACGAGCAGATCAAGGGTGCCTCTGATAGCGGACCGCTCGGCATCTAAGGATGTGGACTCTTCGATGCCGATTATTTTGACTGTTGGCATTGCGCACCTCCGAGATTGCTCCAGTATTTTTTCATGTACTGGCTACAGCATTTTTTGCAGGATGATTGTCTCCCATCGCTGGTCAGCTTGTGACGATGGAAATTCCCGAGCGGCTGTTCTATCCCGCATTTTATGCAAATTTTATGTCCTGCGCGGGCCTGGGGCTCTCGCAATACAGGTTTTCTTGCCACCCCTTGGCATTCCCTGCAATCGGCGCGATGCAGATCGCGGCGGTTGTACGCGAAATTGAACTCGCTCATGGGTAGTGTGCGCCCGCAGGTTGCGCAGGATTTTGTATCCCCGACAGGCTGCATTGCCGCAGCCTTTGCCGTCATGGCGCGGGAGGGCCTTACGATGCCGTGCATAGGGGTTTGTGCCTCCTGTAGGGGCGTATGGCCATACGCCCCCATATCTGAATCCTCTGTCGTGCGCGGCGGCTTTTCCCCAAACTGCATTTCATAGGCGATATCTACTTTGCAGGCGGCACAGACACCGCTGCGGCTGTAGGTGTCGCCGGGGCAGCCGGGGATAATGCAGGGCTGGGGCCCCTTGCGTTCGCAGGCGATCATGGCCGCCTGTGTCTTGCAGACGGCGCGATGGATAACTCCTTCTATAGTGGGGATGATATGGGCCGTGTTCATGCGCGCCTCCTGTCAGGGCAGCCATGGCAGCCCTTGGGATAGCGGGTTTGTCTGACCTCACAGACGTTACTGTCTATGCGATCATCGTGCATAGGGCAGAAGCGGAAGAGGCCGCCGATAATACGGGGACGCTCTTCCTCCCGCCGTTTTGCTGCGGATGCT
The DNA here is from genome assembly GCA_041653575.1 of Thermodesulfovibrionales bacterium. Lineage (GTDB taxonomy): Bacteria > Nitrospirota > Thermodesulfovibrionia > Thermodesulfovibrionales > Dissulfurispiraceae > JBAZFD01. The sequence goes on along the minus strand of JBAZFD010000008.1, from coordinate 16,348 downwards.
GCAACAGATCTACCCATTGAAACCTCCTATTGTGCTCCAAAATCCCAGCGCCCAGGCTGCGATAATGAGCAGTATGGTTATGGTGTCTGCTATACTTTCCATGGTGCTGCCTTTTCCCTGGGCGGCGGATGGTCCAGCATCCCCGCCCATTGCCTCTACTGGTCTCATCCTCTTACCTCCTGCATTACTTCGGCGGTTACCCTTTCCGCTCCCAGCTCGTAGGCGAGGTTCATGGCGCGGATGATGCTGTTGTTGACGCTGAGCGGATAGGCGTTGCTGATTTTGCGGCCCCGCTCGTCCTTGATGGTGAGCTTTTCCGAGAGGGCGGCTATGGCGTCGTCGGTGATGATGTGGGAGATATCGGTGATACCCACGCGCTTGAACTTGAGGGTCAAATAGTCTTTGAGGTTGCCGTTGAGGCCGCGAATTTCGGCGATTTGGCAGCGGCGGATGACCTCGCGCATGTCGTAGTGGTCGGCTTCGTTGAAGAGCTGGCCGAGCTCGGGCTGGCCGATCAGGATGATACCCATGGCCTTCTTATAGCCGTCCTCAATCTCATAGAACCGCTTGAGGAGCTTCAGCACCCTCACACTGAGGTCATGGGCCTCTTCTATTATGAGACAGACGTGACAACCGGCCTTACTGCGAGTGAGGAGGATCTTTTCCACCTGCCGGGTCTTCTGCTCCAGCTTGGCCTTGGGTTTCTCATCGCTCAGGTCCATGATGATGGCGTCGCAGATGCTTGAGGCGCTGATGCGGGTTTTGTCGATCATGCGGGGATAGATGATGCGGGCCTGCTCGTCTTTGGCGAGCTCACTGACCACCTTTTTGCGCATGACGGACTTCCCGCTGCCAACCTCGCCGATGATGGCGAGGAATCCGCCATGACGGGCGGCGTCTATCATTGCGGCCTCGATATATCTGTGCTCGTCGCTCAGGTATATGTCGCCCGCTTCGCGGATATCGTTGCTGAAGGGACTGCGGAACAATTTGAAGTGCTTCATTGCACCGTCTGATAACATTTCTACCACCTCCTGTGATTCAATCGCTGTGGGGTCTCCGGGTTGCCAGGCATGGTCATGGTGCCGCCTGACTTGCGCATTTACGGGGTTGCTCCCCCTGAGCGTTCCGCCTGAGTCTGTGTCCCAGATGTTTGTGACTGCCAGCCCCTTACTTGCAAGCCATTGCATTGCTGCGGGAGAGGCGCTGACAAAGGCCTCCACCGCTCCCCCGAAACCCTTGACGCTGCCGGGCTCATATCCCCGGTGATTGCAGGCCACGCACATGGCTCCCCTGCTGCATCCCACGGCTGAGGCTACTGCTGTCTGGCTGATGTCACAGTCCAGCAAGAGCCGTTTAAGCCGGATGGGCCGGAAGGGGATCTTGTGAATAGCCTCGGTTCGTTTCATACTCACCTCCTATAACGCTACTGCCTCGGGCATGTCCGAGGCTCCTGTTGCTGCCGGCCAGTGTCCGGCCTTGATCTGCTGGATCACCTCCTCTGCCTGGGTTATTTCTATTCCGTCGCTGTACAAGGCCTTGAGGCGCTGATGCAGCTCGGGCGGGATCTGACCGATTTCGCGCTTGACGTTCATCATGAATTGCATGAAAGGCATCCGGCGGCTGAGAATGCTGCGGGATACGGTGGCGGCGTCGCGCCTGATCTCTGGGTTCTCCGGTACGGCCTGGGGCTTGACCTCAAGCTCTGAGCCGGGACGGCTGATGAAATCAACCCGGACTTTGTCCGCCTGGTGGCCGAAGACCTTCAGCGGAGAAGAATGGCCCAGAGGAGGGGCCACGGCGCGGCGTTTGTCGCCGGTGCCTTTCCAGGTGAGGCCCCACTCCTCGGTGGCGATCCGCTCAAGCTCCTTTTTGGCCTGCTGGGTGGTGGTCTCCGGGAGGGCCTTATATTCACCGTAGGTCACGCCGCCCTGGAGCCTGCCGTACTGGTCCTTCGGGATGGGCTGGAGGAGCCAGACGAAGCCGTTATAGTGGATCTCCGCGGCGGGGTATTCGTAGGGATTGATGACCATCTTCACGGTCTTGCGGCAGGCGTTGACGTCGGGCACACGATAGTGCAGGTTGTTGTGATGCACGTAGCCGCCGCCGTCGCAGCGCTTGTCCAGCTCGGGCCTGCGGAGGAGCATCTGCCAGACCTCGCGCGAGGGGCAGAGGCGGAGCTGCTCGGGCCTGATGGTGGACCACATGGCGGAGCGGGGGGCGGTGTCGCGCATCTCTTTTACGCCGTTGATGTAGATGGCGTAGTCCAGCGCCCAGGCGTTGAGCTCTTCGAGGCTGCGCGGGCGCTGGCACTTGAGCTTGCCCTCGAATTTATTGAGGTGCTTCATCATCCCTTCAACAGCGCCCTTTGCCCTGGGGTTGCCGGGCATGTGGGGCTCTACCTCGATGCGGAGGCCTTTAAAGAGGTTCTCCATTCCCTTGTCGGTGATGATGGAGCCGCGATCGGGGATGAGCATGAAGGGGACGCCGTGAAAGTGATATTTGCCGAGCTTACTCCCTGATGTGCCGTTCCATGTGGCCTTGATGAGCTCATCCTTGGGGGCCATGGCTTCGTAGAGGAAGTTGGAGCCGTCGATGGCGCGCTCGCCGCTGGCGTAGAAGTACCGGAAGTAAAAGGCTCCGGTGCAGTGGTCTACGGCGACGTAGCGCAGGAGCTCTTTCTTTATCTCCTTGGCGGTCTTTACGATCTTGTTCTTGTACAACACCATGTCTGCGTCGCGCTCACCCATGCCTTTTTGATCATCCAAAAAGTACTGGAGGCAGTTGGTTACGTCGAACTGCCAGACGTGGTTAGGGTGCGAGCTGCGCATGGTCTGGTGCGGTGTGGGGCGCAGGAGATCGCGGGCGGAGATCTCCTTTTCCCTGAGGAGGGATGTGGCCCTGGACACGGAAACCCCCATATCAACCCCTGAATCCTGAAGCATCTCAAAGGCGTCACAGGCTGGTATTGGGATTTCATTGCTGGTGCGGCGCGAAAGGAGGAGGATTGCAGCCATCCGCTGCAGGTCCTCGTCCTTCGCCGCGCTCTGACCTTTTGTGGTGCGCTCTTTTCTCCACCTGAGACCACGCAGGGCCGCCCAACGGTAGATAGTGGCGCGGGACACACCGTAGTGCCCGGCCAGATCCGTCGCCTTACGGCCCGCCTCACCCTGGGGTAGGTCCCGAAGGGCAGAGACAACGTGGTCCAGTATGGATTCAGAGGGGTTCATGGTTATTTGCCGTGCTCTTTTTGCCAGTTTTTGATCTTGTCCGCCACGCCGGGAGGCCAGGGCAGGTCTGTCATGGGGATATCTTCAGCCCTGAGGCCGCCCAGCCCCATGTTGGGGTCGTACTCCCAGGGAACGGTCTGGGCATCTTTGTAGTACTCATAGAGCTCGGTGAGGCCGTCACTGAGGAGCTTGGACAGGTAGATGTACAGGAAGTAGAGCGCCCTCTGGGATTTTTCTGGCGCGGTGGCGGGCTGAATCTGCTTGCGGGCGGTAGTAAAGGCGCTTGTCATGTCCGTCATGATCTGCGAGAGGAGCTGCTGGTCTTCGGCCTCCTGCTCGGTGAGACCTTCGTAGTCCACACGGTTGGCAACCTTCTTTTCGAGTTTTTCTACCTCGTGGGTAAGCTTGTGGATGTGGTCTTCTTTATCCTTTAGTCTCCGGTCACGGGCCTTGACCTCCCCGTCTTTTTCCTCTTTGACCTGCTTATTCTCGATGACAAGCTCTTCGATGAGCTGACGGATGTCTTCTTTCTGGGCTTGTTCAAGATTAATGACTTTTCCCTCCCTAATCTGGAGGCGCTGCTCGTCGGGGAGGGAGGCATAACCGAGAAGGTCCTTACGGGAGAAGCCGAGCTCTGCAAAAAGTTGCACCTCATCGGGGCTTAAAGTGCGGGCTATCTTGAGCTGATTGTACCCTGTGCGCGAACTCAACCCAAGGTATTGCAGATACTGGTCAACGGTCTCAATCCCAGGAATATCAAGGTATTCCTTCTTCTCAACCACGCCAGCGAGGGCCTTCCATTCGAGGTATTCGCTGAGGAGACTCATAGCGTGAAAGGCCTGCGCCCTGCCTGATTTTACTGCAACGTTGATGCACTTCAGGGTCTTCGATTTCTCCCAATCTTCCTGTGCTCTTTCTGCCTGAACCCTGGCAACTGCCCCTTCGGTGGCCGCCTCAATCTGGATGTCGGCCTCTTCCTCTAACTCCTTTCTGGACTTACTCACCATTCACCCCCATTGTCAGTTCATTTAATTCCCGTTGGGCCTTTACAACCCGATCCTCAGCGATAGACTTTCTTTTAGCCCACAATAGGGCGTTGCGCTGGCCGAGAATATACCCTTCTCCGATTCTGTCAACCCAGTGAATTTCCTCCATAGTCCCTAACTGGCGGAAGGCCTGATCCATACTGAGCCCGGAAAACCTGGATACATCAGAGATAGATAGTGGAGTTTTATGATCCGCCAGGACGCCGAGAATCTTATCCGCCGCGATGAGCACCTCAATCTTTCTGCAACTTTTAGCCGGCATCCTTTTCATCCTCCCCCTGCCTACGCAGTCCTTCGAGATCAAAGCCATCCACTTCAATAAGAACGGTCAACTCGTCCGCCTTGCGATTCGTAGCGTTTACCGCCTCTCTGAGATCGTCGAAATATTCCCAGATGGAGAGGCCATATTTCCGAGAGGCTTCAATATGAGGAGACTTCCCGGCTTTTTGCCATTCGCAGTATTCCAAAAACCTTTTCAAGACCTCTAAATCTTTCACCTCCACCCCCTCCTAAACCGTGATATCTATAAGGGCCGCACGGCCCTCTTTGATGCCGAGGAGCGCCAGATCATCATTGAGATGCCAGGCGGCAGCCTTTACTATGTCCAGATCACCCACTTCAGCGCCGCCGATGATCGCTGCCAGTGAGTTGCCAAAATGGTGCATCAGGCAGTTGCGACTTTCAGGGGAAAGTGCCCTGATCTCGTTGATACACTCAGTCTGATGGGGGTAGCAGTTAGCGCCCATGGTCGCCTCCTTCGAGCTCCCTCAGGAGGAGGGAGCAGTTGCGTTTCTTTTTGTAGAGCTTTTTGATCTGCTCATCCCATTGCTGTATTTCTACCCTCAGAGCATCGGGGCCAGGGAGGGCGAAGAGTCCGGCGTGACGGCTGAGTACCTCGAAGGCCCGGCGCTGGCCGGTTGCCTGGACGAAGGCGGGGAGGTATCTGACGGGGATTTCGTGGGGGTGGCTGGGGGCTGTCCAGTTGTCGAGGGTGGTTTTAGTGATCTCCTCGCCGAGCAAGTCTGACATGCGGGCGGCGACCTGGTAGCGGGAGAGCTCCATCCCCTGGGGGTCTGTGGCGTATCGAAGATCGTCAGTCAGGGCGAGCTTGATCTCCTTGACAAGGCCAAGCCCTGACGGGGTAGGCCGTTTTGCCATCTCCTGGAGATAGTCAAAAATCGTCACCTGAGACGATTCTTTTTCAGGCTTTGTCATTGACCCCCCAGGCGTGAAAAGGTACAATCAAAGTAGATTTGACGGAGGAGGTAAGCGGATGGTCTATCATTGTCTGCACTGCCACAAGGAAGAGGATTATAATGACCAGGCACCCGCAACGTGGTATGTCAAAAGATATGTGACGGAGGGGTTGTATCGTCGCAAATGTCCCAAATGTGGGGCGGCTATGGCTCCCGTCAGCTTTCTGCGGCATGAAGGGCGTATAAGAATAACAGGACTTGTTTTCCGCGCCTTCTCTGACTGCATCAGTGCTGAGTTTTGTATGGGTCATAACCTTTACACCCCCGATTGCGAGAATGGGATCGTCAAAACTAAGTGTTTTTACACACTACTATGGGAGACAACGGACATACGTCTCCGCTTGGATAGATTAGAGAAACGCCGTCCTCCACAGAAACAACAACCGTCGAAGAAGGCGTCGCAGGGGTCCGATACATGACGTTATTCACACAAATACGGCCTGCATGGTCAACTCTTCTTTCAAGACAGATCATCACTGCCTCCTTATGCCGCCTGTGGGCGGATCCCCGCAAAGGGCGAGGTAATGGTTTCGAGTGCCAGGGCCAACCGGTTGCCGTCAAGGGAGTAACCGGTGAGCTTGCAAAACCGCTGGCCGCTAATGACGGACTCGTAATGAGTCTCGTGCTCATAGATGGGAATGCGACTCCAGAGCTGTTCCCCAATCCGATACTGTGCAGTCAAAAAATATCCAGGCATAACCCCTCCTACGCCGCCCGCAGCCAGCGATTAGATGTCGACCCCAAATTCTTTCAGCTTTCCTTGTCTTCCCCTTTCAAAGAAGCGGTACAGGGAGGACTTGCTCACCCATTTATCCGGAGAATTGGGGTACTTATCCCTGATCGCCTGAAGAATTTCAAACCCTGGCAATCCTTGTTTCCTCATAGTAAGGACGAGATCTCTTATCTCGGGGAGGCAAAACCCACCAGTAAAGGCATAAGCTCCACAATGGCGGCCTCTTTTCCCTGTCAGGTGTCTGAAAAGGCCAATCGCACTGGGATTCCCTTGTTCCGACAGTTTATTGAGAAGGGTTTGAGTATCTTGATATGGCGTAAGTGCTTGCTCCAAACCATTATTGCATTGATCACAGATTCGCAGAAGCAAGTGACCATCTTTAAACCCCGAGACATCATCAATCTGCTGCTTCTTGTCCGTATTACAAATAGGACAACGGATAATGGATGTGATTGTTCCCATGAAAACCTCCTTTACGCCGCCCGCCTGTCAGGCCAGAGCTCAGACTCAGGCACATCAAGGGCGGAGGCAATGAGTTTTCTGGTGGCCGGGCTGTTTTCCCGGTCATATAAGACCTGCGATGTCCATGTGCGGGACTTATTGATGAGACGAGAGAGCTTGGCGACATCGAGATCTCTATCGATGAGCAATTTCCTTATTTTTTTCATATTCCTCTCTCTTTTTGTCATAATCATTAACGCCTGTTATCCCTTTTTGTTATTATCATATCCCCTTTTGTGCTTAATGTCAAGGTGAATATTACAATATGAGATCATTAACAGAGATTGTCGAACTCATCAAGAAAATAAAAAACGTTAATACTGACGGGGAGGTGGCGCGACTTTTAGGGCTCAAGGCCAGTACGTTAGCCACGGCAAAGGGTCGAGACAGTATCCCTTTTAGTGATCTGGTCTCTTTTTGTAATCGTGAAAAAATTTCATTTAATTGGCTTCTCACTGGAGAAGGGCTAAAAGAACTACATAGCGCCTGGATGGTGTGCGAAGGTAAAGACTCGTATGGGCAGCCTGAGTTATTTGATGATCCTGATTTGCAGGCTTTGATAGGGAAATTACGTGCTATATATAATGATGGGGATAAACAGACCCGTATATGGGTCAGGGGAGCGATAGAAGAGGCCTGGGCCGAGCATCAAAAAAAGTCCAGGTCTCAAGCTGATTGTGCTTGAGTAGCAAGGAGGTGAGGTATGACCTTTGAATTTTGCCCGAATTGTAACGAGAGGAGAGGATTTAAACGGGCCTTTGGATGGGGAACCTTCTTGGGTTTTATTGTTATATTACTTTTCGGTATAGTGTTCCCTTTAATGTTAACCATTCTCGTGCCAGTATGGGTGTTAGGGTTAATATTCCGCTATCAGCGGTGTATTACATGTGGAATGCCTCTGGATAGCGCCAGGCGTGAGGGGAGGATTGTAGGAGAAGATGCCCGGCAAAATGAGAGGGCTGCCGCCTATGGAAAAGTAGGGGGAGATATAGGGTATTCATTGGGAAAATGGTGGAGGGGTATTGACATCAGCCCAGGTAAAAACGCGATGAAGCACAGCCCGCGGGTGGGGCCTCTGCAATTTAAGTCTAAAGAGGAATATGAGGCGTGGAAGAAGGAGAAGGTAGAGGAAAACAGGAAGTGACCGGCGCGCCAATTTTATTTTGAGTCAGATGAGTGGCTGGATTGAAGGCTTTCTTTTTGGATTTTTCTCTGATTGTGATAGAATGAACTGCATGGAGGGGGAGGTCTGAATCTATTTCTCTGCATCTTTGGCCCCTTCCTGTCAATTGCAGGAAAAGGAGCTATCGGGTGACTAAAGTCACCCTGGAGAACTATGGTAATGCTCGTCAAACTTCCTTTGATATTTCCCACTGAATCCGGGGACCATACGGGTAATCCCGGATAATCAAAACCAGTCTATCTCACGTCTCCCCTATTTTCTATCTCATCCGGTTACACTTAAATAATTAAGTGATACAATTAAATCAAGCAGATTCTAAACCCGCAGATGCAGATAAGGAGGCCCACGATGTCCGAGCCTTTTTCCATGAACCCATTGATTGATGCCCTTCTGGCAGGGGACCACATCGGTGCTGTCTCCGAGGCGAAAAAGCTTATCGAGTCAGGCGCAGGGGCAGAGGAAATCGTCACCAAGGGGATCGAGGTGGCGATGGAGAGCATGGATGAGAAGTGCACTATTGAGGAGTTCAATCTCCTTGAGATCATGCTGGTGGGGAGGGCTGTCAGCATGGTCACCAAGGAGCTTTTCCCCTCAGGCCAGCCTGAAGGAAAGGGCAAGGGAACAGTCGTCGTCGCTGCCCTTGAAGGCGATGTTCATGACCTTGGAAAAAACATCCTTAAAATGGTTCTTTCCAGCAGGGGGTATCATGTCGTGGATTGCGGCATTGACTGCCCGCTGGAGAGGCTTGTCCAGGTGGTGGAGAAGGAATCAGCCGCTGCTGTCTATGTGAGCGGGCTCATTACATCCATTGTCCAGCAGGTGAAGGCCATTCGTGATGCCCTGTCAGCGAAGGGACTTTCTCATGTCAGGGTCGCCGCAGGAGGAGCTGCCCTGAAACAGGCATCGCCTGAGGCGCTCAATGTGGATTTCGTTGCGCAAACCGCCTTTGACGGCGTAAGGTATCTTGATGAGATCACCGCGAGCAGGTCAAAAATGCTGAGCATTGAAAGGGCAGTGGCTGCCGTCGGTTTTCAGAAGCACGACCGGGTGCCTGTCATACCCCAGGTGCTCGGCCATGCCGCCATCCTTTCAAAAGTCCCCCTCAGGGAATACCTCACCAATGGGGAAATACTCGCCCAGTGCCAGATTAATGCCCTGGAGAGGTATGGCTATGATGCAGTTTTCGCCATTATGGACTCCTTTGTAGAGGCAGAGGCAATCGGTTCACCGCTCATCTACAGGGAAGGATTGTACCCCTCCATCAGCCGTTATATCCTCACGGGAAACAATGACTTCACCGCATTACCTGTCCCTGACCCCCTCAGGGACGGACGGATGCCGGAGCTCCTCAGGGCAGCCAGGATACTGCGGCAGGAAGTGGGAAAGGACCGCCTCGTGGTAGGCTGTGTCCTTGGCCCCATGACCCTTGCAACACAGCTTATGGGGATGGAAAAGGCACTTTTCCTCTCCGTGGATGACCCCGGCAGTTTTGAAAAAATCCTGGACTACTGCACAAAAGTGATCACACGTTTCGGCGTAAGCCAGATAGAGGCAGGGGTCCATCTCCCCCTGATCCTTGACCAGGCGGCATCGCCTGAGATTGTCTCCCCTGATTTTTTCCGCACAACCCTTCTCCCCCGTCTCACAACAGCCTTTTCCGCCTTTGTAAAGGCAGGGGCTGCGGCAAATCTCCTCAACATTCCAGGGAAAACCGGCTCCATACTCCCCTTCTACCCTGAAGCAGGGGTCCATATTGCTGTCTTCGACTACCCGGTAAAACCTGAAGATGCCGGAAAGGCGCTCCCTGGAACCTGTCTCTTCGGCAATATAAAGCCCTTCTCCTTCATGGAGGCATCGCCTGAGGAAATGGCGGCTGAAGCGACAGCTCTTCTGAATACCTTTAAGGACAGGGGTGGTTTTATCCTCTCTTCAGGATGTGAGGTACCCCTTGAGACAAAACCTGAAAACCTGGATGCCCTTGTCGCATCGGTTCGCAGGTGAGCTATGCCATTCCTTTCCGTCAGACTGCATGAAGGGATAAAGACCGTAGAATTCCCCAGGGGTACTTCCATCAGGGAAATACTCGATACAACAAACATCCGCGTCAGGTCGGGATGCAGGGGGAACGGCTCCTGCGGTCTCTGCCGCATCAGGATAGAGAAGGGAATAGTGAACAGTCCTACACACAATGAGCTGATACACCTCGCCGACGGGCAGCTCTCTGCCGGGGTCAGGCTTGCCTGTCAGACCGTGCCTCATGGCGATGTGGAAATTATTGTCATGAATCCTTCGGCCCCCCCCCAATGGAAGACCATTCCGGGAGGGGTCCGCAGGAACCACCTCACTCCTGCAAGGACAGCCATTGCCCTTCCTGAGGATGTAAAAAACCCTTATGGCATTGCTGTTGATCTGGGGACGACCCATATTTCCCTCTCCATCTCAGAGCTCCTGACAGGAAAGAGAATAGCGGACAGGTACGGGCTGAACCCCCAGGCGGTCTATGGCCACGATATCATGACCCGGCTGACCTCGGCAGCAGCATCGGATGAGACGGCAGGGAGAATGAGCAGGCTGGGGATCTCTGCCATCGGAGATGCGCTCACCGATATGAGTAAAAGGGAGGGAATAGACCTCAAACAGGCTGTCTACTTCTGCCTTGTAGGGAATACTGCCATGCTGTCTCTGCTCACGGGAAAGAACTACCTCCTCCTCCTTCAGCCCAAGAGATGGATGGAGTACATAGACTGCCTCCCCGTTGACAGACCTCAATGGCAGGAAGCATGGGGGATCCACCCTGAAGCGGTCATTGATATCATCCCTCCCCTGGCGGGGTTTGTGGGCTCAGACCTGCTGGCAGGCATTGCCTCCTCGCCTTCAGGAGGCACAGCATCCCCCCCTTTCCTCTTCATGGACTTCGGGACCAATTCAGAAATAGCCCTCTGGGATGGCAGATCCTTCAGGGTGACCTCAGCTGCCGGGGGGCCTGCCTTTGAGAGCTGGGGGATCGGCTGCGGAATGCCGGCAGAAGCAGGCGCGGTATACAGAGTCGACCTAAAGGGGGAAAGCCTTGAGTACGATATAATAGATGGTATGAAGGCAAAGGGGTTGTGCGGCACCGGCTTTATTGACCTTGTGGCATCACTCCTGAAGCTGGGCGTTGTATCGGAGACAGGGAAGGTCCGCAGCGCCGGAGCCCGCGATGGGTACACCCTCACTGAGGGCGTCCGGATCACCTCCCATGATATAGACGCGCTGCAAAGGGCAAAGGCCGCTATAGGGACTGCGGTTGATGTCCTCATCTCTCTCTCCGGGATGACCTTTGCTGATATAAGCCGCATCTCTGTGGCAGGAGTGTTCGGGAGGTTTCTCAACATCAGCTCTGCCCAGGAGATAGGACTTCTGCCTCCCATAGATCCCCTGAGGGTTGATCTGATGGGAAATACCGCCCTTGCAGGATGTGAAGACATTATGCTTTCCACGGAGGCTGCTGAGAGAGTCAGGGAAATACGGGAGCGGGCAGAGGTCATAAACCTCTCCCAATACCCCCTCTTTGGAGAGCTCTTCCTCAAAAACCTTTATCTGAGGCCGATGGGGTCATGACGCGGAAAGAGTTCAACCAGAAACATTATTTCGAAGCCTTCATCAAGGCTGCGCAGTATCTTGCAACCCTCTCGCCTGATGCGGACATCTGGCTCCACCTGGGAAGGATACTCACCGTGTTCTTCGGCGCCGATCTGGCAACCTTCGGAGAGCTCAGGCAGGGGAAGGAGGTCGTCATTCACCACTGCACATCATCCGACAAGGAGGTCTGCGACCGGATCCTTTCCGACACAGAGGGCATTGTTGTCCAGGTCCTGGAGACAGGCTTTCTCGCCTCTGAGGTAATCTGCACCCCGGAGCCTTTTTCCATGGCCTTTCTCCCCATCAGCATTGAAAGCCAGCCTGTTGCCGTCATGGTTGTGGCCCACCGGACTGCCGAGCCGATGCCCAGGGAGGTGCTCAATGTCTATCTCGCCGTGGCAGGGCTGGCAGGGACAACCCTTGCAAAACTGGCATCGGAACAGAAATTTCACCGGATGGCCGATAATGTCCCGGAAATGCTCTATCAGCTTGCCCTCTACCCGGACGGGAAAAAGGCCTTTGAGTATGTGAGCAAAGGCTCCTTTGAGATCTTCGGCTGCTCTCCCGAGGAGCTGATGGAGGACTCAAACCTCCTCTTCAGCAGCATACCGGAGGAGGACAGGGTCACCCATAATCAGGAAATGGCAAAATCCATGGATCTCAAGGCCTGCTACTCCTCCATGTTTCGCTGGAAGACCAGGGAAGGAAAGACCAAATACATCTACGTCCATGCCATGCCTACCTTTTACGAGGACGGGAAGATCGTCTGGGACGGAGCTGCCCAGGACATGACCAGGCACAAACAGGCAGAAGAGGCGCTCAGAAAATCCAAAGAGTTCAATGAGACCGTCCTCAACAGCATGAACGACGCCATTGCCATTATTGATGCCCGTAATTTTTCCCTTGTGGCGGTAAACAAACGGTTCCTCCAGGAGCTGGAACAGGAGGAAAAGGATGTCCTCGGGAAGCCCTGTTATGAGATAACACACCACATGTCCCACCCCTGCACTGCCCCTGACGACACCTGCCCTCTCACTGAGACCCTCAAGGGAAAATATGTTGTCTATGAGCATGTCCATTATACCAGGCAGGGGTCAAAGGTCTATGTGGAGGTTTCTACAGCGCCGATCACCGATGAGTCCGGCAAAATCACCCATGTGGTCCACATCGCACGGGACATAACGGAGAGAAGGCAGCTGGAGGCCCAGCTCAGGCAGTCCCAGAAGATGGAGGCTGTGGGGCACCTTGCCGGCGGGATAGCCCATGACTTCAACAACATCCTCACCGCTATCATGGGGTACAGCAGCCTCCTCAACATGAAGCTGAATCCCGATGATCCCGTAAAGAGCTATGTGGAACAGATCATCGCCTCCTCTGAGAGGGCCACAAACCTTACACAACAGCTCCTTGCCTTCAGCAGGAAACAGGTCATTAATCCCAAGCCAATGAATCTCAACGAGATCATCAGGGGAATCGAAAAGCTCCTCCTGAGGCTCCTGGGAGAGGATGTTGAGCTGAGCCTGAAGCTCCATGATGAGGAGCTCATGGTCATGGTAGACCCAGGGCAGATAGACCAGGTGCTCATGAACCTCGCAACAAACGCTCGGGACGCCATGCCCCAGGGCGGCTCCCTCTCCATAGAGACATCCCAGGGGGAGATCCTCCCCGAGTACACAAGGACACACCTCGCCGAGCCGGGACGGTATGCAATCATCGCCGTCACCGACACCGGCATGGGAATGGATGAACTCACACGGGACAGAATCTTCGAGCCCTTCTTTACCACGAAGGAAATGGGAAAGGGAACGGGCCTGGGCCTCTCCATTGTCTACGGCATCATCAAGCAGCACAACGGCCACATCAATGTCTACAGCGAGATAGCAAAGGGAACCACCTTCAGGATCTACCTCCCCATCATCCGTGCAGAGAGCGAAGAGGCCAGGACAATACCCCTCTCCCGTCCGCAAGGCGGAACAGAAACGATCCTTGTGGCAGAGGATGACAGCGCTGTGCGTGACCTCCTAAAGGAGATCATGTCATCCGCAGGCTACACCGTCAGGGAGGCCTCTGACGGGGAAGAGGCAATCCAGGTATTCCAGGCAAACAGCCCCGGCATTGACCTTGTTGTGCTCGATGCGGTGATGCCGAAAAAAAGCGGCAAAG
>JBAZFD010000008.1:833-2605 GCA_041653575.1 Thermodesulfovibrionales bacterium | reverse complement strand
CCGACTTGAAGATCCTATTCATGAGCGGTTACACCGCTGATGTGATCCACAAAAAGGGCATATTCGAAAATGAAAGGGATTTCATATCCAAGCCGGTCTTCCCCAACGAATTTCTCAGAAAGGTGAGGGAGATCCTGGACAGGAAGACAGTCCCCACTGAATGAAAGAGCTGAGAATCCGCAGCCAGATCCCCCTCAGCCTCAAATTTGTTATCGGCTCCAGCCTGACCCTCCTTATCGCCCTCTCAATCTCCTTTACAGCAATAGCGGTCCACCAGGAAAGGCTCATCATGGCCCAGGTGGAGAAGGAGGCCCGGGCCATATTCAAGCAGATCGTGATAACACGAAAGTGGATTGCAGACCACGAGGGGGTTTTCGTGGAAAGCCTTCCCTGGGCGCAGTCCAATCCCTATCTGGGGGGTATGGGGAAGGAGGCGGAGATCAGGGACATCAAAGGCCGGAGGTTCATCAAGGAAACTCCTGCCATGGTCACCAAGGAGCTCTCCCGATACGCCAGGGACAGGGAGCTCTACTGGTTTCACATCACAAGCCTGAAGCTCACCAACCCTGAGAATGCCCCAGACGCCCTTGAAAGAAGGGCACTGGAGATCTTCGAGAGAAAGGGATTGCGGGAGTTCCTCGCAGTCAGCACAGAGCAGGGCGCGCCGTACCTCAGATACATCTCCCCCCTCTATGTTGAAAAGGCCTGCCTGAACTGCCACGGCCACCAGGGATACAAAGTGGGAGACGTGCGGGGGGCGATCAGTGTAACCATCCCACTCAGGGAGACCTTTGCCGAGATCAGGGAGGGACGGATGAAGATGGTTATCGGCGGAGGGCTCACTGTCCTCTCCCTCATGGCTGCCATGTTCCTGATGATGAAAAGGCTCGTCCTCACCCCCTTGGGCAGGCTGAAGGGATCAATCAGGGGGTTCTCGGAAGACAAAGGGCCTGTCCATGAGATCGTGACAACCGGCGATGAGATTGAAGAGCTCTCCCGGTCCTTTGCCGAAATGTCCCAGAGACTCACCGAGTATCACAACTCACTCAACGAAAAAATAGCCGATGCCACAGAGGGCCTGGAAGGGGCGAATAAAAGGCTCAGGGAGGCGAACAGGCTCCTCAATGAGGCAAGTGAACGGAAGTCTGACTTCATCGCCGGGGCGTCGCACGAGCTGAGGACCCCCCTCACCTCCATCAAAGGGGGGATGGACTACATCTCTGCCAGGATCGCCCTCTTTCAGGAGCAGCACCCTGACGATACCTCTCTGGATGATCTCGCCACCTTCTTTCAGCTCATCAAAAAGAACTCAGAGAGGCTGATCAGGATGGTCAACGACATGCTCGACATCGAGAAGATCGAGACAGGCGTTGTGAGGATGCACATCTCAGAGCTGAATCTCTCCTATCTCCTTGCCGAGGTCACGGCCTCATTCCAGGTTGAAGCCCGGGAAAAGAAGATCAGCCTTCAGACACTCCTCCCGGACAATCTCCCTGTCCATGCCGATGAGGAACGGATCAGCCAGGTCATGATAAACCTCTTCGCCAACGCCCTGAAGTTCAGCCCCGAAGGCGGTGAGATCATTGTCATCGCATACCCTGAGAAGGGATGTGTGGTCACCGAGATATGGGACGAAGGCCCCGGCGTCCCCCCTGAGGAACAGGAAAAGATCTTCGCCAAGTTCTATAAAAAGGGAAACAGGGAAGGATCAGGCCTCGGGCTGGCCATCTGCAAAAGCATCGTCGATGCCCACTATGGTATCATCGGCGTAA
>JBAZFD010000008.1:0-823 GCA_041653575.1 Thermodesulfovibrionales bacterium | reverse complement strand
GGGAGCTGTTTCTATGTCAAGCTCCCCGGCGTTGCAGACCCGACAGAAAAGGACGGGCCAAGGGAGGAGGAGCTCAGGCAGCAGCAGAAGATCCTGCTCATGGCAAGGAGGATGGGCGATGGCAGATGAGGACCGTTCTACAATCCTTGTTATTGATGACGACCCTGATATCCTCAGGGTGCTGAGGGCAAACCTGGAACTCCACCGCTTCGGGGTTGTCACAGCCGGATCATGGGCAGAGGGACAACAGGCCCTTGCAGCAAAAAGGCCGGATCTCCTCATCCTCGACCTGACCCTCCCAGACGGTGACGGCATCGACCTCTGCCGCGCGGTGAGAAAGGAAAACCCCAGGCTGCCGGTAATCATGCTCACTGCGCGGGATACCATTTCGGACAAAGTGATGGGGCTTGAATGCGGGGCTGACGACTATGTGGTTAAACCCTTCGAAACCCTGGAGCTCCTCGCCAGGATCAGGGCCTGCCTGAGAAGGGCCATGCCTGTTGCAGAGGAACGTATCACCATCGGGGAGCTTGCCATTGACACCGCTCGGAGAATCGTCACCATCAGAGGGAACGAAGCCCCCCTCACGCCGAAGGAATACGACCTCCTCTTCCTCCTCGCCTCCCGGAAGGGGGCTGTCGTGAGCAGGGAGGAAATCAGAAAAGAGATCTGGAAAGAGAAAGAGATTTACTCCTGGAGCCGCGTCATAGACGTCCACATCCAGCACCTGAGACAAAAAATAGGCGACAGCCTCACAGACCCAGAATACATCATCACCGTGCCCGGAGTGGGGTACAGGGTGAAAGGGTAAGTGGGTAAGCGC
>JBAZFD010000007.1:0-18579 GCA_041653575.1 Thermodesulfovibrionales bacterium | reverse complement strand
CCTCAGGACAACAGGCAAGGGCGATCTGGTCCCCGCCCGGATCAAGTCCTCCGACTTTGTGAACGGCACCGCTGTTGCCGAGGTCCAGTACAACAGGCCTGACAACTTCACCATCACGGCGACTACTCCCGGCATGAAGCTCCCTGAGCCCCCTGCCCCTCCTGTTGCAGCTGCCGTCAAACCGGAAAAGCCTGCTCCCCAGGCCAAGGCGGCTCCCACGCCTGAGATTAGGAAGCCTGAACTGAAGAAGCCTGAGCCGGTCTCCCCGGCGGCTGCCGCTGCGGTCCCTGTTCCTGAGCCCAAGGTTGCCTTTGCGCCTGCGGTGAAGGAGGAAAAGGCTCCTGTGGCTGCTCAGAAGCCTGAGGTCCAGAAAAAGGAGAAGCCTGCCGAGGTTGCAGCCCTGGCCCCCAAGCCTGTGGAAAAGCCCAAGGCAGAGAAGCCTGTAGTAGAGCCGAAGAAGGAGCCTAAGGTTGCTGCACGGAAAGGCAAGCCTGTCGAGATCGCCAGCCTTTCCCTCATAGAGACGGAGGAGAAGACACTCATCCTCATCCATGCGCCTAACCTCGCCGAGACCGGTGCAGGCGCACAGACCTCTGTGGAGACCGCAGGGGACAAGGTGATCCTGAAGATCAGGCCCGGCATGAACAGGCTGGAGAAGATGCCCCAGTTCGATTCAGCCTATGTGAAGAAGATCACCGTTGAAGAGGACAAGCAGGAGAAGGGGACAGCCATCGTGAAGGTTGAGCTCACCAAGCCTGTGCAGTACCAGCTCAAGGAAGGCAAGACCTCCATTGTCCTTACCCTTACCCACTGAGAAGCATTTTTCTCCATAGCAGATACGCAGGAAGGGCATCCCTCGGGATGCCCTTCCTGCGTTCAGAGAAACGTAGAGCGTCATGATTGAGTAGACACCATCACCCTCTTCCTTTTCCCTGCTCCCTCAAGAGAGAGAGGGTTGGGAGAGACCCCGGAGACAGGAAAGGGAAGCCCCGGCATTGCCGGGGCTTCCCTTTCCGTGTTCCTAAAAAGCAGTCTTTTTCAGGGTATGGCTATTTCTTTTCCTGGCCCTGATTGAAGGTGCTGCCGAATACCTCATCCTTCCCGAACTGCTCCCTGAGCCCTTTCATCCTCTGTAAGTACCCGGAGGATACGGCAGCAGCCTCCTGCTGGTTCTTGATCACATGAGGAGTAAGGAGTATGACCAGTTCTGTTTTTGTGGTCTCATTTACCGTGGTCCCGAAGAGGTGACCAATGAAGGGGATATCCATGAGGAGAGGGATGCCCCTTCTGGCTTTATCAATTTTCTCATTGATCAGCCCGCCGATAACAATTGTCTCCCCATCCTGCACCACAAGGTTTGAGGTTACCTCGCTTTTGGAAATGGTGTACTGGCTTGAGCCCAGAACTGTGGTTAGGCTCGGTGAGGAAACCTCCTGGGTAAGCTCCAGGGCGACAAGACCGCTGTCATTCACCTGGGGTTTCACCTTCAGGATCGTTCCGGTGTCTTTGTACTGTATTGAAGAGGTCTGAAGTATGGTGCTGTCGTTCTGCGTTGTTCCTGTTGTGGGAGTGGTTACTGATGTAGCGATGGGGATCTGGTCACCCACCTGTATCTTTGCCTCCTTGTTGTCCGACACGAGGATGTGCGGGGCTGAAAGGACATTTGCCTTCCCCCTCGCAGCAAGGGTCTGGATAAGGAGCTTTGCATTCTGCCCTGTTTTGTCGTAAGCGGTAAAGGTGAATGAGGTATCCGACAGCGGGGCATTCGGCGAGAGTGACCCGTCATCATTTTTCGTATAGCCCGTAGGGTTGAGGACGAGAGGGCCAGTGATGTTGATGCCGTCCTTATTAAATCCCTTGATGTTAAAGTCGGTCTGGAGCGTCCATGCAATACCGAGATTAAGCTTGTCTTCGAGTTTGACCTGAGCTACGACCGCCTCGATCATCACCTGTCTCGGCTGGATGTCTATCTGCTTGATCGTCTCGCCTATGAGCTCGTAATCCTCGGGGGATGCAAGGACAATTACGGAGTTCGTCACTTCATCGGGGAAGATCCTGGTGATCTCCGATACGAGGTTTGTCGCTCCGCCTATAGAGGCTGTGGTGATCTGCGCCTGGCCCGTTGCCGGCTGGGCGAGAGGCTGTCCTGGTGTCACCGCTGACTGGGACTTCGATGCAGAAGAAGATCCGCCGCTGCTTGCGCCGAGGAATATCTGCTGGAGCAGGGATGCCACGTCCTTGGCCTTGCTGTTCTGCACGGCGTAGACATGCACCTGGGGGCGTGTCTGCTTCATCCGCTCGCTGTCGAAGATCCCGATGATCTGGAGGAGCCTCTTCACATTGGAGTCTGTGTCCACAATGATGATGTTGTTGCTGTTGGGCACATCCACGATCACCGCGTTGGTCGAGGCGAAGGGGGTGAGCATCTTCACCATGTCCGAGGACTTGACGTACTTCATGGGCACGATCTGGAGAAGGGCCTTGCCGGTTATCCGGACTTTATCAGCCTCTCTGCCGATGGCAACCGCAGCAGGCTCCCTGGCAATATCGCCGATGGGTACTACCCTGTAGAGACCGTTATCCTCGACTACTCCAACACCGTTGAGCCTGAGGACTACCTCCATGAGGGGGAGGACATCTTCTTTTACTACAGGTGAGACGGTCCTGAAGGTGACCCGCCCTCTCACCCTGGGGTCAACAATGTAGTTCACTTTCAGGATATCGCCGAAAATCGTCTGTATGACTGAATAAACATCAGCGTCGTCAAAGTTGAAGCTGATTGTCCCCCTCCGGGGAAATTGCTGCGGCTGAGGGACCGGGGCGGCAGGAGTCACCTGTCTGGGGGCCTGCTGGGGCTGTTGGGGGATCTGGATCTGTCCCTGCTGCTGGAGAAGCTGGAGCCTCTGCATCTGCATTTCCTGGAGCACTTCGGGCCTCACAGGTCCCAGGGGCGGCTGTGCCTGGGGCAGTGCCTGCTGCGGGGTTGCCTGCTGCGTTTCTTCCTCTGCCTGCTCTGTATCTTCGGGCTCCTCAGTCTGGGCCATGAGCATGGTGTGAGGGGTGAAAGCGGCAAGAACTCCTATGGTGGCTGCCAGGGTAAGGGGCTTTAATCTGTCGTGCAACGGTACCTCCTTGTCTCGGACGTAACCTCTTATGGTTTTATGGGAAAATCTCCGGGAAATCATACCATACGGTGCTGAAAATAATCTATAATGGGCGCTGCTTTTCAAGGATTTCCAGCGCCGCGGCAAGCGCCTCGGGCCTGGTCCTGACCTCTCCCCTGAGGACCCTTTCCTCCACCGCTGAGAGGATGGTTTTGAAAAGTGGCGACGGGTTCAGCAGGAGCTCGTCCTTGAGGTCTTTGCCTGTGAGAAGCGGCAGGAGGGCCTTTCTCCTGCGAAACTCGCCGTGATAAAAGGAGAGGAGCTCTTGGCAGAGGGAGGAGGCCCTGTCGGGCGGGAGCGCAGACCCAGGGAGACGGGATGAGGCTAGCCGGATGACTGCAAGGGCATGGATCTCGTCTCCTGTGGCGCGGAGCAGGGCAATGGCTTTTTCTTCCGTGAGCGGGCCTGCGAGGCAGGACAGGGACTGTCGATGGAGGACAAGGCTCCGGATGAGGCAGGTTTCCTTTGCAGAGAGTCTCAGCCTGCTGCATACCTCTGCTGCAATAACCGGATCAGGGAGGAAGAGGGAGAGCTTCAGGCAGACCGTTGTGAAGGGACTGAGATGGTGCGTGATCTCTGTCCCTTCTTCTCCAAGGAACAGGCAGGGATTCCCCAGGATCTCTTCAGTCTCTTTGCAGAGGCTGAGGATTGCATCCCATTCATGCGGCTCTTCGTGCCGGAGCTCAGGAAAGATCGGGATGAAAATCCCGTCTTCAACCATTGCCCTGATCGTAGGGTGAGATGAGGGGAGCCCGAGGATCTGCCTCAGCTCAGCAGAGATCCTTTCAGGGGCAGGTGATGCAATCAGTGGAGCGCACCTCCTGACAGCCTCTCTCGTTTTTTCATCGATGGAGAAGGAGAGGGCGGCTGAGAACCGGTAGACCCTGAGGAGCCGCAAGGGGTCTTTTCTCAGGTTTTCCTCTGAGACCATGCGGATGAGCCTTGCTTTAAGGTCCTTTCTCCCGCCGAGGGGATCTGTGACAGAGGCGGATTCGGGTTTCTTTCCCAGGTCGGGCAGGGGGATTGCCATGGCATTGATGGTGATGTCCCTCTCCGCAAGGTCAGTCCTGATGCCGCCTCCCCTGAGGGGCGATATGTCGATCTGCTCCTGTCCCCTGACCACACGGCCTGTACCCCATTCCCTGTCGAGAAGGACAAAGGTTGCGCCTGTCTCAAGGCTGAAGCCCCCGGCAATGGCCAGGGAATCGCCTTCCACAGCAATATCGGCGTCTTTGATTTCCTTGCCGAGGAGAAGGTCCCTGACAGCCCCGCCCACCAGCCAGGCAGGGATTCCCTGCTCAATGGTGAATCGCCTGAAGAGGTCAAGAAGCAGCATGATATCTTCTGACGCTGTCGCGGGAATCAATGAGAATGAGCAGACCAAAAGCCGCCATCAAAAAAACGTGGTGTTTGCGCGGGAACGCATTCTCACTCATTCTCGCTTCGCTCCGAGGCACCGGGCCGCCTCACCGTTCCGGCGAGACAAGACGGCCCGCTGAAACCGATCAAATGCATCCCAGCGCAAAGTTGATGGCGGATTCTGGGCAGCCCCTTCATCTCTTGTTTTCAACAGGGTTGCAATTTGCTTGTTCCCGGAGGGCCTTTGCTATGTCCGACGCAAGGATGCTCAGGGATTCATCCCGCGCTCCCAGGACAACGAAGCAGTCCCATTGGCCTGCCTTTGTAATGATCTCGCTTCTGTCCTCAATGGTTTCCACTGATCTGCCCTGCAACTGTATCCCCTCTGCAAGGTCCCGGCTTGATATATCCCTGCCGGCAGTTCCGCCAGCGTAGTAGATGGGGAGGAGGATCAGGTGGTCTCCGTCACGGAGGTTTTCAGAGAAGGCCCTGATGTACCCATCCTTCATCATCTTTGTAGGGCCGAAGCCGTGGGGCTGAAAGATATAGCAGACCCTTTCCCGCACCGGCCTGACCGCTGCCATGAGGGCCGCGATCTTGTGGGGGTTGTGGGCGTAGTCGTCAATCACAATGCCTGCCTCAGTGTTGAGGTGTATATCGAATCTCCTCTCAATGCCGGTGAATCCGGCCAGGGCAGCGGCTGTTTCCTGAAGCGGTATCCCCAGTTCCGCCAGCGCGGCAATGCAGGCAAGGGCATTGAGGATGTTGTGCCTCCCCGGAAGCTGAAGGCTGAACCTCACCCCCTGGACAGAGAAGGCCGATTGGAGGGGTAGGAGCTCAAGCCCCTCGGCCCGGTAAGGTGAAGGGTTGGTGATGGAAAAAAGAATTGCCTCAGGCGGCAATATGTCCGTCAGGCGGGGATCATCGGCATTGGCTGTGATCATCCCTCTGGTGTTTTCCATGAGGGTTTTGAACATCCCTGCTGTTTCATCAATGCCGTGATGGTCTATGTCGAGATTCAGGAGGAGCGTGTTTTCAGGACGGTAATGGACAATGCTCCCGTCGGATTCGCAGGCCTCGATCACCAGGATGTCCGATTTGCCGGTGAGGGCATTGCCGGGGTTTGCGGGAGTCCTGAACTGCTTGACCCTTCCGCCGCCGATGAAGTTCGGCGCCATCCCGAGGGCATCCATGAGAAAGGCCAGCATCCCTGAAGTGGTGGACTTCCCGCTGGTCCCGGCCACCGCTGTTGTCCTGAAGGCGGAGACGATCTCAGCCAGGTATTCAGGCCTTGTCCGCATGGGGATGCCCAGCTCCTTTGCCCTTATATGCTCAGGCTGGTCCTGCTCCACAGCGGTGCTGAAGACCACGAGGTCAAAGCTTGAGTCTATCCCTTTTCCATCCTGGGGAACGATGGTGATTCCCTTTGATGTCAGCGGTCCGTAGGCAGGGTGACGGGAGCCGGTGTCAAAGGCCCTGTCGGAGCCGTGGACTTCGTGCCCCCTGTCGGCCATGAATCCTGCAATGGCCGACAGCCCGCTTCCGCCGATGCCTGAGAAGAATATCCTGAGCTTGTTGTTCATGAGTTTCATTATACCAATTACCGGGGGATGATCCGTAATCCTTGATAACGGCAGGAGGGGGAGCAGCCATTCGCCGGAGAGCTCGCTTTTCTGCGGCTGTATGCTCATTACGCTGCACCCGCAAAACTCGCCCGATGGGCTCAGACAGTTGCGGCTGCGGTCGCTCCATTTCGCCGACAGCCGCAACGAAAAGGGAGCAATGCCGCTCATGCCTGCTCCCCCTCCTGCCGTTATAAGACGCGACTCCTTGAAAGAAAGGACGACTGAGTGCCCCCTGTTTCGTGAAAATGTTACAATCCTTTATGCAGAAGAGAAGAAAAATGATCAAAACAGCAGTCTTCGCAGGTGAGCGCTTCAAGGGATTGTTCGGGAAATAGCCATGTTCGGATATACAGGGAAATGCATACGCATTGACCTCTCTTCAGGAGAGGTCGCCATAGACACAACGCCGGAAGGGCTCTGTCAGTCCTTCCTGGGAGGAAGGGGGATGGGTGTGTCCCTCATCTCCGACAGGATCAGCCTTGATTTCACCTCCCCCGAGATGCCTCTCATCTTTGCCACAGGCCCTCTGGTAGGAACTATCGCTCCAACCTCAGGCAGGATGAGTATCGTCTCCCGGTCCCCTCTCACCGGCACTGTCTTTGACTGTTCAGTGGGAGGCAGGTTCGGTACAGAGCTGAAGAAGGCAGGCTACGACTTTATCGAGGTGACGGGGATTGCGGAACGCCCGGTCTTTATCGATATTGATGATGATCGCGTTACGATCATGGACGGTTCATCCCTCTGGGGAATGAACATCCCTGAGGTGAGTGACGCCATGGGAAAGGACTGCTCCTTTGCCTGCATCGGAAGGGCCGGGGAGAAAGAGGTGCGGTACGCCTCCATCGTCTTTGACCGCCACTACTGCGCCGGTCGCGGAGGCCTCGGGGCGGTGATGGGGGCGAAGGGGCTCAAGGCCATCAGGGTCAGGGGGACCGGAAGGGTTTCCGTTGCGGACCCCGGGGCGCTCAAAAAGGCCCGAGAGGTGGTGATGAGGCTCCTGAGGACATCACAGGCGGTCTTCGGGGAACTGGGGCTTTCGGAGTTCGGCACAGCCGCCCTTGTTGACCTCATCCACGCCAGGAGAATGGAGCCTACCGATAATTTCAGGAAGACCCATTTCCCCCAGGCCTCCCAGTACTCAGGCTATGCCATGAAGACCCATTACAAGGCAAGGAAGGCAGGCTGCGCAGGCTGTCCCATTCTCTGCAAAAAGGTGGGTGAGAAGGGGGAGGTGCTCCCTGAGTTCGAGACCGTTTCCCATTTCGGGGCTCTCAACGGTTGCAGCGAGATGGAGGTGATTGTTGAGGCCAACAGGATCTGCAATGACTACGGCGTTGATACCATAACAGCCGCCTCCACCATCGCCTGTTACGGCGAGATCAGGGGAAAGGCAGTCTCACCTGGGGATATGCTGATGCTCCTCGCCCAGATAGGGGAGAGGGAGGGGCTCGGTGATGCCCTGGCAGAGGGCTCCCTCAGGTATGCTTCATCACAGGGCAGACCGGAGCTGAGCATGTCCGTGAAGGGGCTTGAGCTCCCTGCCTATGACCCCCGCGGCGCTTACGGTATGGCCCTGGCCTATGTCACTTCAAGCA
This sequence comes from Thermodesulfovibrionales bacterium, assembly GCA_041653575.1. GTDB lineage: Bacteria > Nitrospirota > Thermodesulfovibrionia > Thermodesulfovibrionales > Dissulfurispiraceae > JBAZFD01. The sequence continues at coordinate 10,836 of JBAZFD010000007.1, read as the reverse complement.
GGGGCGGCTGTCATCTCAGGGCCTATCCCATCAGCCACGAGATCCTCAGGAGGCCTGTTGCAACGGACCGGTTCTCCTTTGACGGGAAGGCAAGGATCATCAAGATAGCAGAGGACGCAAACGCGGTGATCGACTCCCTCACAGCCTGCAAGTTCGTCTTTTTTGCCGCGAGCCTGGAGGAGTACGCCAGGGTGATCAATGCAGTGACAGGCCGGTCCTATGATGTCCAGTCGCTCCTCAGGATCGGTGAGAGGATATGCAATACAGAGCGGCTGCTCAATGAGAGGAACGGCTTTTCCTCAATCCACGATGACCTCCCCCCCCGGTTTTTTGAGGAGGAAGGCTCATCCAGCCCTGTAGTTCCCATCCCCCCCCTCAACAGGGAGGCCTTTCTTGAGGCCAGGGGAAAATACTACCGCATAAGGGGCTATACAGCCTCCTGATATGGAACATCTGATCCGTAAATATCTGGGCAAGCTTGAGGCTCAGGGGCTGGCCCGCGGCAAGGATGCGGTCTACCTGGCGCTGGATGCGGATATTGTCTCCGGCAGGCCCCTTGGCCGGGATGGTGAAGTCCTGGCAGGCGTCTTCTCCCTTATGAACATCAGCAGCCTCCTGCTGTCCAGACCGGCAGAGCCTTACTGGTCCATCATCAGGGAGATTCTCAGGTATGACTCCTCCGCAAACGGACAGGGCCGGGTGATACCCATGGACTGCGAGACCAGGACTTTTTTCCATGACATCCCTGTTGTTGATGAGTTCAGTCCCCAGGCCATAGCAGCAGCCCTCTCCCACAGGAAAGCGGCCATCATACGCGACAGGGGGATCGTGACTTACGGCGTGGTGACGCCTGAGCAGGCCTTTGTCTCCTTCAGCTCCACCTGTTTTTCCACCTTCGTGAAATATTTTCATGACCTGCTGGGCTACCTGGAGGGATGCAGGGATTCCGGGAAGAGCCCTGACAGAGAGGCTCGCAGGGCCTTTGATCTGATCAGGGCTGATCTTCACCGCGTCATCTCATCTGATGAGCTGGTGAGCCTTCAGGCCGGTCCTCCTCCGGATGAGGATGCGGCGGTTGCCATGATGGCTGAGACAGGCAGGTCGGTTGTGGAAGACCATCTCGTGGACTCTGTTTTCGGGAACATATCCTATATCAGCAACGGCATAATCTATATCAGCCAGACAGGGAGCTCTCTTGATGAGCTGGAACCCTGCATAGACCCTGTTCCCCTTGACGGCTCCTCTTCCGTGGGGATCACCGCCTCGTCTGAGCTCTCAGCCCACAAGGGGATCTTTGCCGAAACCGGGGACAATGCCATACTCCACGGCCATCCCAAGTTCTCGGTGGTCATGTCCATGCACTGCCTGAAAAAGGACTGTCCTCATTTCAGCGAAAGAGAGATCTGCCACAGGGGCTGCGGGGTAACGAGATCAGTCGCAGGCACGCCCATTGTCTCAGGAGAGATCGGCACCGGCCCCACAGGGCTGATGAACACTGTGCCCAGGGCCATGAAGGAGGGCAGGGGAGTTATTGTCTACGGCCACGGCGTGTTCACTTCAGGGAGGGATGATTTCAGGGGCCCCTTCGCCCTCCTCAGGGAGATAGAGGAACGATGCAGAAAAGATTACTTCCAGGCTGTGGACAGCCTCCTGCCCTGAGCCATCAGTCCTTCAGCATCTCTTCGATGGTGATCTTCACCGAGTCGCTGAGGGCCTGGAGGTCGTAGCCTCCTTCAAGGCTGAAGACCATGGGCACATCAGAGGAGGTGAGGATGCTGTGGACAATCCCCCTGATCCCGTCCCCTGAGATCCTTATGGCGGAGAGGGGGTCCTCCACCCTGATGTCGTATCCTGCTGAGACTAAAATGATATCAGGGCTGAACCTCATCACCAGCTGGGGCAGGATATCGTGATAGATGCGCAGGAAATCCTTGTTGCCTGAGCCTGCATGCATGGTGACATTGTAAGTGTACCCCTTCCCTTTACCGCTTCCCCTTTCAGAGTCGTTCCCTGTGCCCGGATAATGGGGGTACTGGTGGGTGCTGAAGTAATAGACCGAGTCATCGTCCTCGAAGATATGCTGCGTCCCGTTTCCGTGGTGGACATCGAAGTCAATGATGAAGACCTTGCTGAAACCGATTTTCTGGGCGTACCTGGCGCCTATGGCCACATTGTTGAATACACAGAAGCCCATTGCTTTGTCCTTCTCTGCATGATGACCCGGCGGACGCACAGCGCAGAAGGCCCTGTCGATCTCCTTGTCTCTGCATCTCTGAACCGCCTCAATGACCGCCCCTGCTGCATGGAGGGCAGCCTCAAGGCTTTTTTCGGACATGTAGGTGTCTGAATCCAGATAGCCTGTCCCGAACTCCCGCACCTTTTCTATGTACTCCCTGTCATGGGCAAGGGCGATATCATCAAAGAGGGCGCAACGGGGCCTGATATGGATGAGACGCTGCCAGAGCTCCGAGTCTTTCAGTGCCTGGATGATATGTCTGAGTCTTTCATTGGATTCAGGATGCCAGGCTGGGGTTTCATGGCTGAGGAAGAGAGGATCATAGAGGAAGCCGACGCGCTTCATGAAAAAATTATACACAAACCGGCCTGATTTAGGAAAGTCATGGCAGTTTTCCTTCTTCTTCTCCTGCCTCTTTCCGGTATAATTATTGATGAGAGCACGGTCAAACGGAGGGTCCATGGAGCAGAAGGCAGAGATTCTTCCCGAGGATGTGAAGAAGGTCCTGAGGGAGACCTTCAAAGATCTGAAAGAGAAGGTCCTCATTGAGGTCTATCTCAAGGATGATGACCAGTTCAGCTCTTTCACCGCCGATCTCATCAAGGGGATCTCGATGCTGACAGACAAGATAGAGCCCCGGTTTTACAATACGGGCTCAGAGACGGCAAAGAAAAAAGGGATAACAAGGGCGCCTGTCGTCCTTATCAGCCCCGACAAGTACCGGATCACCCTTACCGGCGCTCCCATGGGAGAGGAAGGACGGACCCTCATCATGGCGATTCTTGTGGCATCCACAGGAGGGACCATCCTTCCGGAGTCCGCGATAAAGCAGCTCAGGGGGCTCACTGAGCCCCGTCATATCAGGGTTTTTGTTTCCCCCACCTGTCCCTACTGCCCCCAGCAGGCGCTGAATGCCGTTTCAGCAGCCATTGCCCGGCCTGACCTGGTATCTGCCGAGATCATAGAGATGTATGAGAACAGGGATTATGTGGACAAATACCACATCATCACCGTCCCTTTTACGGTAATCAATGACATCCCCATAGGGACCGGAGTCAGGCCTCCGGAGGTCTTTGCCGAAGAGATTCTCCGGCTCTCTTCTGTAGAAAAGGCCTTTGCCCCTGGAGAAGGAGAGGCCATTGAGGCGGATATCGCCATCATAGGCGGCGGGCCGGCAGGACTGACCGCTGCCATCTATTCCGGCAGGAGCGGGCTGAAGACCGTTGTCCTGGAGCGGTCAACCGTGGGCGGACAGGTGCTGGTGACCCCTGTTGTGGAGAACTATCCCGGCTTCAGCGAGATTGCGGGGAAGACCCTTGTGGATATCATGTACCAGCAGGCGCTTCAGTACTCTCATATCTTTGAGGGCGAAGGGGTCGTGGATCTGAAGAAGACCGATACCGGTTTTGAGCTGATCACAAACCGGAGAAGCTGTCGTGCAAAGGCGATTATCCTTGCCTCAGGCGCTGAACACAAGAAGCTTGATGTCTCCGGGGAGAGCAGCCTTCACGGCAGGGGGGTGAGTTACTGCGCTACCTGTGACGGGTATTTCTTCAAGGACGGCAGGAAGGTGATCGTTGTGGGAGGCGGCAATACCGCCCTTACCGACGCCCTGTACCTCCACAGCATAGGCGCCCAGGTCTCTCTCGTCCACAGGAGGGACAAGCTGAGGGCCGAGTCCTTCCTCCAGAAAAGCATCGAGGAGCGGAAGATCCCGGTCTTCTGGAACACCGTGGTCAGGGAGGTCATTGGGAAGGATGTGGTGACAGGGGTGAGGCTCTACAATCTCAAGGACGACTCAGTCAGGCAGATGCCTGTGGAGGGCGTTTTTGTCGCCATCGGGTATGTGCCCAATAACGAGGTGGCAAAGATCCTTCGTCTCTCACTGGACAAAGAAGGGTATATCAAGGTGGACGACCGGCAGAGGACCTCTGAGCGGATGGTCTATGCAGCCGGTGACGTGACAGGAGGGGTAAAGCAGATTGTCACTGCCGTCGGCCAGGGGGCCATAGCAGCGATTACCGCCTTCGAGGAGATTTCAACGCCATACTGGAAAAAAGGGACAGAAGATAAATGACAGGGCACAGAGGACAGAAGTCCAGAATCCCCCATCAGAAAAACTTGCTGTTTGCGCGGGTACGCATTCTCCATCATTCTCGCTTCGCTCCGAGGCACCGGGCCGCCTCACCGTTCCGGTGAAGCAGATGGCCCGCTGAAACCGTTCGAATGCATCCCCGCGCAAAGTTGATGGTGGATTATGGAAGTCAGAAGTCCTTGCCAAAATTGCTTTCATGGGATATGATTGAAAATACAATGCTGAGGTGAGCAGATGATAGACAGAGAAAAAGTGGAAACCGCCCTTGAGAGGATCCGGGTGGGCCTCAAGGCAGAGGGCGGAGATCTGGAGTTTGTGGAGATCCGAGGGGATGTTGTCTATGTGAGGCTTCTGGGAGCTTGCGAAAACTGCTCCATGTCCAGCCTGACCATGAAGAGTTGGGTGGAAACCACCATGAAAAAGGAGATCCCCGAGGTGAGGGCAGTCCAGGCGGTATGAATAAGGACAGCAGACAGAAGTCAGAAAAGAGAAATCTGAAAGCTGTTCTGCTTTTTATATCTGTCATCTGTCTTCTGTTATCTGTCTTTTGTCTGCCTTCTCCGTCCGGCTCTGCAGAGATTACCGATGTCCGCGGCGTGAGGAGTTGGTCTGTGCAGGAGGGGATGCGTGTTGTGATAGACCTTTCAGGGCCTGCTTCCTTTACAAAGGGCAGCCTCTCCAACCCCGAGCGGGTATTCCTTGATATCCAGAACGCCCGTCTTCCCAAGAAGATAAAGAAAGAGTACCGGATAGGGGAGGGCCCTCTCCAGGCCATCCGGGTCAGCCAGTTCCGAACAGATGCGGTGCGGGTTGTCTGCGATCTTGCCTCTCCCCTGTCGGGCCTTAAGGTCTTTGCCATGTCAGAGCCGGACAGGAGTGTGATTGAACTCCCCTCCGGTGAATCTCCCGGTAAGACCGATCTGAAGAAACAGGGCAGGGAGTTCAGGCCGGAAGCTCCGGAAAGGGAGTCGATCAGGAAAAGGATCGTTATAGACGCAGGCCATGGGGGGCATGACCCCGGAGCTGTAGGCCCCGGCGGCCTCTATGAAAAGGATGTGGTCCTGGACATTGCCCTCAGGGTCAGGGAGATGATGGAGAAAGACTATCCCCTTTATGAGGTGGTCCTGACGAGAAGCCAGGATGTCTTTATTCCCCTTGATGAAAGGGCTGCCATTGCCAACAGGGGCGGCGCCGATCTCTTCGTATCCGTCCACGCCAATGCAAGCCCCAACAGAAAGGCGAGGGGGATGGAGACCTATCTCCTCAACTGGACGAATGATGATGAGGCAATCAGGGTGGCTGCCAGGGAGAACGCCATATCGCTGAAGAAGATGCGGCAGGTCCAGGACGAACTGGGCATCATCCTTACCTCCCTTGAAAGAGAGAGCAAGAGGGATGAGTCTGTGCGGCTCGCCGGGTATATCCAGAAATCCCTGGTCTCCACGATCAGGCCCCAGTATCCCCGTGTGAACGATCTGGGAGTGAAGCAAGCGCTTTTTTATGTCCTTGTGGGGGCAAAGATGCCCTCTGCCCTTGTGGAAGTTTCCTTTGTCAGCAATCCCGAGGAGGAGAAACTCCTCTCCGATGACGGGTACCGGCAGGAACTGGCCCGTTCCATTGTCTCAGGCATAGACACCTATCTCTCTGCTGTACCCCATCAGAGGACAGCCTCTTCCGGCAGGGCCAATCCCCTGGCAAGAACTGTTTCCTATACGAAAAGGTAACTACTCCCCATGCTCGACTATCTGATCAAAAACGGCACTGTTGCTGAGGGAACCGGTGGGCCTCTCAGGGAGGCTGATCTGGGCATCCAGGGAGACAGGATTGTCTTTATCGGGAAGGGCGCTCCCAATGCGCGGGAGGTCGTCGATGCCGGGGGGCTCATAGTCTGTCCAGGCTTTATTGATACCCACAGCCATTCCGACTTCACCATCATTGCAGACGGCAGGGCAGAGGGAAGGATCTCCCAGGGCGTGACCACCGAGATCAACGGCAACTGCGGCCTCTCTGCTGCGCCCCTCTATGGCGAGGCCGTGGAACGGAGGGAGGAGGAGTTCAGGGAGTTGGGCATCAGGGAGAGATGGTCCAGCTTCAGGGAGTACTTCGGCATCCTTGAGGAAAAGGGGACAGCCATCAACGTAGCAACCCTCTGCGGTCACGGGAACATCAGGGGTTCTGTTATCGGCTATGAGAACAGAACCGCCCGTACAGATGAAATGGCCGGGATGCAGGAGCTCCTTGCCGATGCCGTCATGTCCGGGGCTATGGGGCTGTCAACAGGACTGATCTATCCGCCGGGGATCTATTCCGATACCCGGGAGCTCATTGAGCTTTCCAGGGTTCTCCCTCAGGGTTCTGTCTATGCCTCTCACATGAGGAGCGAGGGAGACAGCCTCTCAGAAGCGCTGCGTGAGGCGATCTCCATAGGGAGGGAGTCAGGGGTGAAGGTTCACATATCTCATCTGAAGACCTCGGGCAGACATAACTGGCACAAGATAGAAGAGGCCATATCCCTGATGGACAATGCCCGCTCCTCAGGTATTCCTCTTTCCTGCGACAGGTACCCTTATACAGCCGCGGGCACAGACCTGGACATAGTCCTGCCCTCATGGACCTATGAAGGCGGAACGGAAGCGGAGCTCAGGCGTCTGCAGGATCCCCTGACCAGGGAGAGGATAGAGGCTGAGATGGGAGAGAAGGCTGAGGATTACTGGAAGGGGATAGCCCTGTCGTCGGTGACCAGGGAGGAGAACAAATGGATGGAGGGGGAGACCATGCATGGGATCTCCCTGAGGATGGGGATGAGGCCCATGGATGCCCTTTTCAGGATCCTCATTGAGGAGCGGCTGAGGGTCGGGGCTATTTTTTTCTCCATGAGCGAGGAGAACCTTTTGAGGTTCCTCTCCCTTCCCTATCTCATGATCGGCTCAGACAGCTCAGGCAGGTCTTTCTCAGGCCCGACCCGTATCGGCAAGCCCCATCCCAGGGCCTTCGGGACCTTCCCGCGCTTCATCGGCAGGTATGTGAAAGAAAAGGCTGTCATGGCGCTTCCCGAGGCGGTCAGGAGGATCACTTCCCTCCCGGCGGAAATCTTCGGATTCAGGGAACGGGGCCTCATCAGGCAGGGGTATTACGCTGATATTACTGTTTTCGGGTATGACGGTATTTCCGACGGGGCAACCTTCCAGGAGCCCTTTGTCCCCTCCGGAGGAATCAGGCATGTCTTTGTCAACGGATCTCCTGCCATGAAGAACGGCGCTTTCGCCGGTTCACTTACCGGAAGGGTACTGAAGTGAGCATCATTCCTCGCTGAAATGGGGCCTGTCATTGGAATCACCACGGATATGGACAGCGAGAGGTTCGCTCTCAGGCATGAGTACGTCTCAGCTGTCCTGAAGACAGGAGGCATTCCTTTCCTTATCCCCCCTCTCACAGAAGCTCCTGAAACAGCGGGGATTATTGACGGACTTATTCTTTCCGGAGGGGATGATATCCTCCCTGAGTATTACGGTGAAGAGGTCTCAGTCCCTCTGGAGATGCGTTTTGTTCCACGGGAAAGGACAGAGTTCGAGATTGCCATCCTCAGGGAGATGGTGCAACAGGGAAAACCAGTCCTCGCCATCTGCTGCGGGATGCAACTGCTGAATGTGGCCTTTGGGGGAAGCCTGTATCAGGACATCGGGCAGCAGATCACGGGTTCACGGGACCACAGGAAGGGCTGCCATGCAGTGACAATGACTCAGTCCCTTTTCAATCTTGAGAAGGGCGCGGTCTTTACCGTGAACTCCCATCACCATCAGTCAGTAAAAGCCCTTGGGACCGGCCTTGCGCCGTGGGCTGTATCGGGAGATGGGGTGATCGAGGGTGTTTTTCTGAGGGACTACCCTTTTCTTGTCGGTGTGCAGTGGCACCCTGAGAGGACTGCAACGGGCGGTCCGGGAGATGCGGCAGAGACTCAAAACTGTGATATACTCTGTTTTATGATATTCAGGGAGCTTGTCCGGGCTGCCGGGGAATGGGGCAATGGCAGATAGCCGGTTTTATTCCGTTGCCCTCACATTCATTGTTTTTTCCCTCGGGTACCTGACCTTCCTCGTGCTGAAGCCTTTCCTCGCCCCTATAGCATGGGCCATTGTTTTATCCCTGGTTTTCTATCCCCTCTATTCATTCATCAGGCGGTATCTGAAATGGGAGTCCCTTGCCTCCCTTATAACGCTCCTGGTCATACTGCTCATTATCCTGGGACCTTTCTCATATCTTACCTTCCTCCTGGTGAATGAGCTCAGGTCCATTTCTGCTTACCTGAAAGGGGAGGAACTGGACCTTATGTCCGGGGTTCTCCAGCACCCTAAGCTCCAGGGTATTATCCAGTGGCTGACCTCCCTCTTTAACATAACCGAGGCGGATCTGGACAAGACAATTGTGGACAATGTATCAAAGATGGGCCAGGACCTGGTGGGCAGGATCACCAAAGGGTTGGGGGACATTGTGTCAGTGGCCCTGGACTTTGTCTTCATGGCCTTCTCTATCTTTTTTGTCCTGAAGGACGGAGGCCGTTTCCTGAAGAGGATCAGGGACTACATGCCTTTTTCCGATGAGCAGAAAGACAGGCTTACTACCCAGATGAGGGATATCATCATATCAACGGTCTACGGCGGGGTGGTGGTCTCCATTGTCCAGGGCCTCATGGGAGGGGTGGCCTTCTCCCTCCTCGGGATTCCCTCTCCAGTGATATGGGGTCTGGCCATATCCGTCGCCTCATTTATCCCCCTGCTGGGTGCCTTTTCCATATGGGGGCCTGCCACAATCTACCTTTTCATACAGGGGGATATCTTCAACGGCATAGCCCTTGCCATTGTGGGGGTCTTCGGCATCAGTCTGATCGACAATATCCTCAAACCCATCATCATCGGAGAGAGGACAAAGATGCCCATTCTGGCCATATTTTTCAGTGTCCTCGGGGGGATCAAGCTTTTCGGTCTCATCGGGCTTGTCATTGGCCCCCTCGTTCTCGCCCTCTTTGTATCTGTTGTGGAAATATTCAGAAACATCGAAGGCGGTCAGCCTTCTTGACAGGAAAGAGTGGAAGAAGGTAGCATCTGAGGTGTGGAAACAGGCTCGCAACAGCCCCTGCATTCCAGTCCATCAGATGCCGGCTTCAGTCAAGGAAAAAGATTTTTCCCGCTTGCTATCAGAGTTCCTGATGGCCGGAGAGTCTGATATACTATCAAGCGATTACACTATTGCCGGTAACGATAGAGAATATAAAAGGAGCAAAGAATATGAATGTGCAGGAACGCCCGGATGATGATATAAACCTGATGGAGTATTTTAAAGTCATCATAAAAAGGAAAAAGCTCATCATTATTATTGTAACTGTTGCCGTTGCCTTGAGCATTTTGGTGACGATGCTTATGCCCAAGGTATTCAAGGCCCAGGCCGTGATCGCCTCCGTGCAGCCTGAAGGCCAGACAGGAGGAAGTCCTGCGAGTATGCTGTTAGGTTCGTTGGGCCTTGCCGCTCCCAATGCGGCCAGTTCTGATGTTCCGAACCTTCTGAACAGCACTATTCTCAGGGAAAGGGTGATCAGAAAATACAATCTTCTTTCTCCGTTGCTGGAAGAGGCCCTCTCTTTCACGATACTCCCCCGGAAGGAGATGACGGATGATCAGAAAATCTGGGTTGTCTTGTCTTATCTGAAAGGCGCATTGATTGTGACTTCAGATCCTGCGACAAGTACCATTGTTATTACCATGGACTATAAGGATCCTGCCATGGCGACCGGCATCCTGAACGCCTTTCTCCAGGAGCTCTCCGATTATATGGCCGAAGAGGGGAAACGGGTTGCCTTGGCGAATAAGAAGTTTCTTGAGGATCAGTTGAACAGCACTGCCGATCCCCTGATCAAGGCAAAAATCTATGAGATGATCTCAAAACAGATTGAGAAGACGGTCATGTCTGAAGTCAAGGAAAACTCATTCTTCAAAATCATTGATCCACCGAAGCCCCCTGTCTCTCCATACAAGCCCAAAAGATTGTTGATTATCGCTATGATCTTTGTGGCAGCCCTGTTTGTGGGTGTCCTTGTTGCATTCATAAAAGAACATATAGAAAAGAGTAAGGCTGCTCTTTCTAAAGGAGGGGAATAAATGTTTATAAAGAGACTTGTCGCTGTTTTTTTTATGCTGTCATGCATTCTTCCCAATGCCTTGATCTATGCTGAAGATGCTGCTTCTCCTGCTGCCTCAACTTCATCGGCACAAAGCCCGGTAGTGAGCTCATCTCCCTCCCCCGGACAGGCTCAGGCGCCTGTTTCATCACCATCGCCTCTTTCAATGTCGCCTTCTTCCATTACCCCAGGGATGATGCAGAACCTCACCCCTGCCCAGCAGAGCGCTGTTCAGGGGGTCATTCAGCAAAAGGGGTTGACGCCAGAGGCAGTGGAGGCCTTGAAGACAAGCCCTGAGTTTAAGAACCTTACTCCTGAGGATATCCTGAAGGGGAA